>JAFVSW010000238.1 GCA_017503545.1 Lentisphaeria bacterium
CATGCTCTTGTTTCATCCGGACCGGTGGTGAAGAACGTAATGTAATCCAGCAAACGGTATCCGGTGCGGATCACACGTTCCAGACCGCTTTCCTCCACGCCCAGATCGGCAAGAAATACAGCAGCATCTTCCGGAGAAAGTTCGCCCAGTTCTTCTTCCAGTTTTGCACAGACAGGGACAACTTCCATATTATGTTTTGCTGCAGTTTCCAACAGTTTTTTGGAAACTTCATCTTTTCCGAAATTGCGGAAAGATTCTTCGTCAGTATTCGCGCAAACAAAGGCAGGCATGGTTGTCAAAAGCTGTAAGGAATTGACCAATGCCACCATTTTCGGATCTTCACGGTCATAATCCGGCAACTGTCCATTTCCCAGATTTTCAATGAATTTTTCGGTAATTTCCCATTCCGCTTTGATTTCCGGCGTACCGGAACGCAATTGCTTTTTCAATTTTTCCTGACGACGCTGCAGAAAATCCAGGTCGGCAAGCATCAATTCCGTCAGAATCAATTCCAAGTCACGGGACGGGTCAATGGTGGAACCGGTGTGGACCACATCCGGATCTGCAAACAAGCGGACAACATGGGCAACGGCATCCACGCCGCGGATATGCCCAAGGAACTGGTTCCCCAGACCTTCCCCTTTGCTTGCGCCTTCCACAAGACCGGCAATGTCAATAAATTTCATTGTCGCGGGAACGACTTTTGCCGATTTTTCCAATTTCACCAGTTCATCAATGCGGGGATCCGGCACAGGCACAACACCTGTATTCGGTTCAATTGTGCAGAACGGAAAGTTGGCAGCTGCTGCGCCACCGTGTGAAAGTGCATTGAACAAAGTGGATTTACCCACGTTGGGCAAACCGACAAAACCACAAGCAAACCCCATGATTGGAACTCCATAAGTAAGTTATTAATTAAATTAAAATATAATCTTTTAAATATACCACAGAACCGCCGATTTTCAAGTCAGGAAACAAAAGTTTCAGAATATCCGCAAACCCGATTTGAGTTCATGACGGGTTTTTTTCAAAAATTTTTCAATTTTTTTCAAAAAAGCCCTTGACTTTTCAAAAAAACAGCGTATATTTATTGTAGTGATTACAAAAATGTAGTTCTTACAAATAAAAAAAACAAAAACTCAATGAAGGAGAAAAAACAATGAACGAAGTCAAAAAATTTGTATGCCCCGTCTGCGGTTATGTCCACGAAGGTACTGAAGCTCCGGAAAAATGCCCCCAGTGCAAATGTGCCGGAAGCAAATTCAAAGTCGAAGAAAATGAAGTTCCGTTCGCAACCGAACATGTTATCGGTGTCGCAAAAGGCGTGGATGCAGAAGTTCTCGAAGGTCTGAAAGCACACTTTGAAGGCGAATGTACCGAAGTCGGTATGTACCTGGCAATGAGCCGTCAGGCGGAACGCGAAGGCTATCCGGAAGTTGCAGAAGCCTACAAACGTTATGCATTTGAAGAAGCAGAACACGCAGCAAAATTTGCAGAACTCCTCGGTGATGTTGTCATGCCCTGCACAAAAACCAATCTGGAAATGCGTGCAGCCGCAGAAAAAGGCGCATGTGCCGGTAAATTTGAAATTGCAAAACGCGCAAAAGAACTCGGTTATGATGCAATCCATGACACCGTTCATGAAATGGCAAAAGATGAAGCCCGCCATGGTCAGGGTTTCGCCGGATTGCTCAAACGCTATTTCGGTAAATAATCAATCTCATAAAGGCAGAGTGCAGCAATGAAAGAACTGAGAGCAGAATGTATCGCCCGGCTGCAAACAGTCGGTCTGCGTCCGTCAGAACCACGCATTGCGGTACTCGCCTTTTTGATGAAACACCGGATACATCCGGTGGCAGAGACGATATACAAAGCTCTGGCGCCGGAATATCCTACACTTTCCAGGACAACAGTTTACAATACACTGAAACTGTTTGAAGAAAATAATCTCGTAATGCCTTTGACCATTGAGGATGGCGAATTGCGTTACGACATCAATACCTCATTCCACGGGCATTTCAAATGCAAAAAATGCCACAATATTTCCGATATCTTTTTCGATGAATCGGGGATGAAAATGCCGTTGCCCCAAAACGGGTGCAAGGTGGAAAGTATCCACCTTGATTTTTACGGACTTTGTTCCGGCTGCAATACAGAAGAATAAAATTATTTCAAATTCTTTTTGATTTCTGCATTGATTTTTTCACGCAAGGTCAAAACCGCTTTTTCACCACGCGGATAATCGTGCATGTGCATTTCCCCGTTCGGTGAATATTTATCCAGCAATTTTTCCACTTTTTCTCTGCCGGTCAGACTTTCCAACAGCTGCAATGCACGCATATCCTGAAGTCCATGACCGAACACTTTCAGACGCAAAGATTCTTCCGGCATTCCATCTTCCCGCGGATATACCAGAAAGGCATCACCCGGCGGATACGTGAAATAACAGCAGGTATCCTTATAGGGATCCACCGGTTTGAGAGACAATCCGGAATAATAGAAATTAAAGCCCCAATGCAGAAACCCGTTTACATTGAAACGGTAAAGCAGAGAACCGAAAATACGGTTCCGGGAGGATGTCATATGGATGAACCGGTTGACATAGACCTCCTGCGGGAAACAGCAGTAAGCGATCCACCGTTCCGGCACATCCACATCCAGGAATTGTTCAAACGCACGGACGGGCGCAATAGGAATGGGGATAGGGATCAACCCCTGTTTGTATACATCCAACGTACCGCCGTCATAAAGATTCCATCCTTTCAAATGTTTTTCCAGAAGTGAAGCACATTTTTTGAATTGTTCCAGATGAATCGCTGACGGCTCATCAGAGCAATGGAAGTATACTTTATCTTTCAGTCCCTGTTCTTCTAAAAATGCTTTCAGCGCAGGCAGATAATTATTAATGAATTTACGGTAAGCCGGAGAAAGAGCTTTCACATCCCAACCGAAAATCCGTTTTTCTTCGCCGTCCACAGTCGCCCAGATTTGCGGTGTGGCTTTGCATCCCCACTGGGTAAACATGTGGGGCATTTCAAAATATTCAATACCATTTTCATGGGCAACATCGATCCATTTTTTCAGCATACTGAAATCAAAGGAATATTTCCCTTTATCAATGGAGATTTTCATCAACTGCACCCGTGGACGGTATGTGCCGATAAAGGTATCCAGCGGCGGCGTAAACAATGGGGTCAACAGCATATTGATCCCGTTGGCAGAAGCCGCTTTCATGAAGTTGGCAGCGATCCGCCAGAATTCGGCACTGAAGGGTTTGATATTATACTGCGTGGAAAGGCAATCCGCGTGGAACCAATGGTCACATTTCAAAGTCTGCGCCGGAAGAACGGCGTTGATCACTTCCAGCGTCAGCGATTCTTCCATTGTCTTTTCCGCTTTTACACCGGCATAATGCTGATCAAGATCGACAAAATGCAGGATTACAGAAATATCATACGTGCCGCTTTTGCAAGTTTCCGGAACTTCCACATCAAACCAGAGAGATTGCCAGATACGGCGGCGATTCCGCACAAGATTGCCATCTTCCAAATCACGCAGAATATCAGGGTACAAACCGACTTTATCGGATACCACATCGGCATCCACTGCATCCGGCATCCAACTGACAGGTACATTTTCCACCGACCGGACACGGATATATTTTTTCAACGGGGATTTCACTTCCACCCGGATCGTTCCGGTTTCGCTTGCCCAGCTGAGATCTTCACTTTTGAATGCGACTTGAAACGCAAAATTTTCCCCGCGCAGAATACCGAATTTACGGACCGGAGATTTTTCCGGCGTCCCCTGGGGCATGATTTTTGCCAGTGAACTGCACAATACGGTTTGAAAATCCATATTATCTACTCCATGCTTACCATGTTTATTTTGAAGAAGAAAGATTCTTTTTGATCAACGCATTGATTTTTTCGCGCAGATCCAATACCGCTTTTTCTCCGATCGGATAATGCGCCATCGACATCTTACCATCCGGGGAGGCCTGATCAAGCAGTTTGCAAACTTTCTCCCGTCCGATCAACTGTTCCAGCAGATCCAATGCGCGCTGATCCTGCAGAGCATGGAAAAAGACTTCCAGACGCAAAGAATCTTCCGGCTTGCCGCCCGCTCCCGGATAAACCAGGAAACCATCACCGGCAGGATAAGAGAAATGAGCACTTGTTTCCACATACGGATCCACTTTGAAAGAGGAGAAACAGGAATAATAGAAATTGAATCCCCAATGCAAAAACCCTTCCACTCCATAATAGTACAACAGAGATCCGAAAATACGGTTGCGGCTTGACGGCATATAAATGAAGCGGTTACTGCACTCTGTCGCGGGTTCACAACAATAATACGTCCACCGTTCCGGCACATCAAATTCCATAAATGCATCCAAGTGATTTTCGCAGGGAACAGGGATCGTAATCAAACCTTTTTCGTAAAAATCCGTTTTGGAAAGTGCATCAAAGATCCGGTAATCTTTTAAATATTTCCGCAAAAGATTGGAAGCCTTGGTATAATTTTCCAAATGAGGCAGTGACGGTTCATCGGAGCAATGGAAATACACATTGTCACGCAAGCCGTTGGCATCAATAAACTGAACGAGTGCCGGAAGAAATGCATCAAGAAAAGCAATATATTCTTTGGAATCTGCTTTTACATCCCAACCGAAAATACGTTTTTCTTTACCGTTCACAACTGCCATGATTTTGGGTGTAAATCCGGCGCCCCATTGCGTAAACAGATGGGACATCTCAAAGTATTTCATCCCCGCTTTTTTTGCAACCGTGATCCATTTTTCAAGCAGGGAAAAATCAAAGGAATATTTCCCTTTGGTACATTTCACTTTTACCAGCTGAACGGTGGGACGTTCCCCGCCCACACGGGTATCCAGCGGCGGCGTGAACACGGGAGTCAGAATCATATTGATCCCGTGGGATGCTGCCGTTCTCATGAACGCTGCAACACATTTCCAATATTCCGGACTGAATGCTTCAAAACCGTAATGGCTCATCAAACAATCCGAATGGAACCAATGCGTATTTTTCAACTTCTGCGGGGGGAGTACGGCGTCGATCACTTCCAATGTCAACGTCTGGGAAAAATCTTTTCTGCCGATCTCTATGAACTCCGCATCCGTTGCCGGGTCGATTTCGGGAACGGACAATGTGATGGTTACGGGGTATTTCCCCGGCTTGCAATTCTTCGGGACCTTTACATCCACCCAAAGCGCATTCCAGATATTACGATGTCCGCGATAACATCCATCTTCCAGTTCCCGCAAAACATCCGGGTAAAACCCGATCTGATCCGAAATAATATCCTGATCCAGGTTATTCGGGAACCAATCAACCGGTACTTGTTCCACGGAACGGACATGGACATATTTTTTCAGTTCCGATTCAACGGTCACTGGAACCCGATGGGAAAACCAGTTGACTTTTCCGAGACATGCGATCTGAAAAGAAAATGTTTCACCCTTCAGAACAGAACATATTTTGCGTTTCAGTGCAGGCGGCTCGACTTGCGGCAAGACTTTCGTCAACGAACTGCAAAGCATGGTTTTGAAATTCATGATATGCTGACTCCATATATTTATTACAGAAGACTGAGGTAATTTCAAAAGTCCGGCAAAATTTGACTGAAAAAAGATTGTTGAGGAGATGAAAATGGTAGTTTGAGTGTGGCTATTCGTAGAATAACCACCGAAAACGCTCCGTTTTCAGAACTCAGCAAGAGTTTTCAGGCATTTTTGAAGACTTTTGAAATTGCCTCGACTTACAACGTTTTTATACTATAATTCCATCCACTCTGTTTTCAAGCAGAAATCTTCTGTTTTACAAAAAATTTTGAGTGTAAGTTTGTGACACATGTACCAAAATTATGAAATTGCCGTTTCAAGCAGAAAAAAAATATGGTTTTATCTCCATTTTTTTCTTTCGTGAATTTGCATTTTTTCACTTCTGTATTACAGTACAGGTATATTTCAAAAAATGCAATTTTAACAGGAAAGTTATACGGTAGTGAATCAACGGATCCTTCCGGCTCATTTACGGCAGACAACAGGAAACAATTTATGGCAACGGCATATCTGAACTCAATCGATTACATCTCTGCATGTTTGAATGATTCATGCCGGCTATCGCCCGGAGAAGCCAATCATTTTGTGCTTCGAGTGGACTTGTCACGCCCCCCGGATCTCCCGTGGATCACAGTTCATATCCGCCAGAGAATCGGTTTGATGCCGATTCTGACCGGAAATATGCGCCGTAACTTGTTTCATCTGGCTCCATACTGGCAATGGGATAACAGCCAAAAAATGCGCGTGGAAATCCTGCACGAAAATGAGTGTTCCGTTTCCAGTTATATCAACACGCCATTGAAAGAAGATACTTGTTGCGGTGTCCTTATCTGCGGCACGATTCTGTTATTCAAATTTTCTCATTTGCTTTTTGATCACGCCGGAGCAGAACGTTTTCTCTGCTGGATTTTCTCCGATGCGCCTGCACCGAAAAATCCCGGATGGCTGGAGTCATCACACTGGAATGACTGGAAAAGGCAGACGGCCTGCTGCAAAACGATCCGGAAATCGTTTCTCCATGATCATGATTCCCCCATTGCGGTATTCCCGGAAAAAACAGAAGCCGAAACCTGTGTGATTTCCCGCACCTGGGATGCCGCTCAAATTACGGCGGAAGCAGAAGAATTTGCCGGACCGTTTATGCTCATTCCGTATCTTATGGCAAAATGCGCAATTGCACTGGAACCGTTCCTCCCCAAAAACGGAAACATCGTCATTCCAATGACCGTTGACCAACGGGGTGAGGAAGACCAGAGTGCGGAAAGTATGTTATTCAATCATTGGTCTTTGATGCCATTACAAATCCCCGGAGAGGCAAGAGGTGATCTGAAAAAATGTACTTCTGCTTTGAAACGGGCTTATTTTGAAAATACGGCGAACCGGCTCCCGACTCAATTCCGTCATGCCGCTTATCTTTTGCGGTATATTCCTTTTTTCATGCTGCGGCGAATGGCAGAACAATACAGTACAAAATGGGGCGGCACATTCCAGTTTTCTTATATGGAAAGTCATATGCCGGATGATTTATATACCGGACATTCCAAAGTATTGGATATCCGCCATTATTCAGTGATACCACCTCATCCCGGAATCGGATTCTTTTTCTCCCGTACCGGAAACAATCTGCATTTGACCGTATCCTGCCGCGAAGGAATCCTGCCGGATGTGGGACTATTGGAAAGCAATCTTGAAACATTATTCCATCATGGAGTGAAGGACGATTTATGAAAGATAAAACATCATTACGGCTGTTGATCAGCTGCGGCGGGACCGGAGGACATTTCAACCCGGGTCTCGGCATTGCAAAATATCTGAATCAATCCGGCGGAAAAAGTATGCTGCTTCTCGGCGGTAAACATGCGGAAGCACAAATGAAAACCTCTGCGGATGCCGGTGTGGATGCGGCATCGTTCCTTTATCACCGCCCCGGAAAAAATCCATTGCAAATGCTCAAGTTTCTCAAAGCCGTTATCTGTGGATTCCGTTTCTCACGGAAATTGATCAAAGAATTTCAGCCCGATGCCATACTTATCATGGGCAGTTCCATCTCTCTCCCCGCCGCTCTCGGCGCATGGAGTTTGCATCTCCCCATTTTCCTCCACGATGGCAACGCCCGTGTCGGCAAGGCAAACCGCACATTGAGCCGGATCGCACGCAAATTGGCTCTGTCGTTCCCTGCTGCCAACAGCAATACACTCCATTGTCCTTGCGAATTGACCGGTTTACCATTGCGTCAAGCACTGGTCGATGAAGGAATATTGCCGAAAGCAGATGCCATTGTAAAATTGAATCAACTTTTTGACGCAGATTTCTCTCCGGAAAAACCAACGCTGCTCATCTTCGGCGGCTCCCTCGGCGCACAGAAAATCAACAGCAGTTTTGTTATGCCCCACGATGATCCCGCCATGAAAAATCTGCAGGTCATCCACCTGACCGGGCCCGGAAAACTCGCCGAAATGACCGAGCAATATAAAAACTTCCCCGGCAAATATATTCTCCGGGAAGCATCTCACGAAATGGGCGTTATTTATTCCGCCGTGGATGCTGTGATCTGTCGCGCCGGCGGCAGTACCGTCTCCGAACTCTCCTTCTTCGGCAAATATGCCTTGCTGATACCGTATCCCTTTGCCGCCGAACTGCATCAGAACGACAATGCTAATTATCTGGTATCCGGAGGCGGTGCAGAAATTCTTTATGATACAGATTGTTCCGTGGAAAAAATGCAGGAATTTGTCAAACGTTTCCTCGCCGATCCGGAATCATTCCGGATGCGTGGGGAAAATTCAAAGAAAACAGCCCATCCGGATGCCGCCGATGCGGTCATACAGATGATTTGTAAAAATATATAACGAATAGAAAGGTGTTTTATGAACTGTAAATTAACTGCTATAAAACCGTATTATCAACGGCAAATCCTCCTTGATCTTCCCCCGGATTCCTATTTTGTTTACCGGCAGGACAACAATATGTCTCTGCTTCAGCAACCGGCAGCATTTTTCTATGCAATCAGTTTTGATGAAGATTTTTTCAGTGCCGATGTCATCGTTGTCGGAAATGAACGGACAAATCAATATATCCTTGCCGGTGCAGTGACGGCGTTCCGGTCTCTGACGCTTTTTCACCTCGTACGAAAAGCCGCCCGGATGTATTCCATTGAAGTCCGCCAGCCTGATATTACAGAAGGCGAAACGCCGGAAGAAGTCGTCATTCTGGAAGGCGATGACTGGCGGAAACTCCTTTGTCAATATGCCGATATCTGTGCCGAGAAAATGAATGTCCCAAAATTCAATACAGAAAAAAATCTCACCGGATATTGTACCTGGTATTATTACTATGCCGATGTAACAGAAAAAGATTTCCTGGAAAATATGCAGATCATGAAAGATCATCAGGATTCCTGTTACAAAGCACAAGTCGTACAGATCGATGACGGATATCAGACTTTCCAGGGTGACTGGAACGATCAGGATCCCTCCTGGCCTACTCCCCTCCCCGAAATCGGCAAAAAAATTCAGGAATCCGGTATGACTGCCGGTATTTGGCTCATGCCCTTCCTGGCATCCACCGCAAGCCGCGTTTTCCGGGAACATCCCGATTGGTTTGTGAAAGATGAAAAGGATCAACCCAGCGTAGCAAAAGGCTGGTCACCTCCCCCCAACGATATGTGGGCTTGTCTTGATACCACAAATCCGGAAGTTCTGGAACACCTTGTCAAAATCTTCCGGACGTTCTATTCCTGGGGATTCCGTTACTTCAAAATGGATGGACTCGGTTTCGGTCTGCGCCCCGGCAAGCGGAAAGATCCTGACGCAACTCCTGTAAGCGCATTCCGCCAGGGACTCCAGGCGATCCGCAATGCCGTACCCGATTGCCATTTGCTGGGGTGCTGCCCGCCATTTATGCCAACACTCGGACTTGTTGACAGCAACCGGATCAGCGCCGATACAAAAGCAGTATGGGGGGCGGTCAAAATCATATACAATACCGTCGCCGCCAGATTCTGGATGTATGACCGCCTGTTCCGTGCCGATCCCGATGTCATCATTACGCGGCAGAACAGAGGATCTTTGACTTTGGGTGAAGCACGAATTTCTGCATTGGGCGGCATTTTGACCGGCGTTTCCCTCACAAGCGATAATCTTTCTGTGATCGAGCCGGACCGACTGGAACTCCTCGGCAGAGCCGCTAACATCCGTATGCGGAATGCCGTTCCGCTGAAATTGAACCTCGGCTGGCCGGAAGTCTTTACCGGTACAGTGGATGGCAAAAATGCGGTTGCCATCGCCAATACAACCAATGAATGGAAAGAATTCACATTTGCTTCCCTCCATCTTGATCCGGAAAAAGAAGCGGAAGAAATCCTTCATCCGCAGGGCAAACGTAAATACACCATCAGTGTTGCGCCTCATGACGCAGTGTTGCTGATCCAGTAATTGATCGGTCAATATTCCATATATCTGCGGGGAAGAAAATGTCACGAAAAAAGTTTTCTTCCCCGCATTATATTATATCCAGCATCCGCATATAAAAATTCAATACGATTCAAAAATTTCCGTAAAATTAAGAAAATATCCTATTTTTCTTAATTGTAACACCCTATTCTCACCTTTTATCCAAAAATTTTTTTAATAAATTACTTGAAAAATATGAAAAAGAGATTATATTATTTACTAACACGTGTTAATAACAAAAAAAACTGGATACTACAATGATAAGAATGGTTGATATTGCAAAAAAGGCAGGCGTAAGCCGCACGACAGTATCATTTGTATTAAACGGTAGATATAAACAGGATATGAAGATATCCGAGCCGATCGTCCGCCTTGTACTGGAAACAGCCGAAGAAATGGGGTATGTGAAAGACGAAAATGCAAATGCCATTGTCACCGGAAAAAGCCGTGTCATTGCTATTATTTCCGCATTTGATGATTATATGATGCCTACGGTACGCGGCTGTATGGAAGAAGCCCAGGAACACGGCTGTATGCTGAAATTGATCTCTCTGAAAGACGGAATCAATGAAGCAATCCGCAAAGCCATTGCATTCCGTGTCGGCGGGATTTATGCCATTATCCGTTCTCAACTGCAAAAACAGATCGATCCGAAATATCTTCAATTGGAAATACCGTCCATCGGATTAAAATTACATACGGGAAAAATGGCGTTCAATCAAATCGAAAGTGCAAAACTGGGAACGGAATATCTGATTCAGAAGGGACATCGCAAAATTCTGTTCTGGGGATTGCATGAAGAAATCGCAAAAGAACGCGAACTGGGATATGTGCAAGTCATGGAAAAATACGGATTAAAGCCGGAAATTGCATACTCGTCACGGCAGAACGGCTCCTGGAATATTGATATGCTTGACGACATCCTGAAAAACAGAAAGCCCGATGCCATTCAATGTTTCAGTGATTTACTTGCATTCAAAATCATGCGGGAATGTTACAAACGCAAAATTTTTATCCCGGACACATTCTCTCTTATGGGATTCGGGCATACTCCCGCAAGCCGGGAATGTGCGCCCCTGCTCGCGACAATCGACGAACCCTATTTTGAAACAGGTAAAATCATGTTCCATCAGATTTATGAATTAATGGAACATGGAACGTATAAAGCATACACTCCATTGATCGGGACATTAATTCCCGGGGAAACAGTAGCAGAGAAATAACAAAGGTATTTTACAACAACAATATCTGATAGAGGAGCAAAAAAATGAAAATGAGAAAACATGGTTTCACTCTGATTGAACTTCTTGTCGTTATCGCAATCATTGCCATTCTGGCAGCAATGCTTCTGCCGGCACTCAACAGCGTGAAAGATCAAGGCAAATTGAGTTCCTGTCTCAGCAACAACAAGCAGTGTATCATGGCTAACATCTCCTATTCCCTTGACTGCAACGATTATCTTGTGCCGAATACCCCCAGCGGATATTGGCAGTATCTGGGGCACTTGAAATTAGCAGGCGATGGTTATACATACAGTAACCTGGGACATCTTTATGAGTCCGGTCATTTGAAAAACGGCAATGTCATGAAGTGCCCTGCCGCCACATACACCGGCAGTGAATTGAATAAAAAAGGTGTGGAACCCCGGGAATACGGCTTTTGGTACTTCCTGGATGCCGGTTGGGGTTCCGGAACAGGTGACAGAACACGGTTCTATAAAAGAGTGAAAGACTGCAAAATCAAAATCATTGCTTCAGACGTCCCGACATACGGTACCGGGGGAAATGACAAACGTTCCTCCCACAAAGAACGTTACAACGTTCAATTTGTCGATGGCTCTGTTCAAACCAAACGGATACCGCGCTCCTTTATTGCGCAGACGAATCCTACATCTCAAACCAAAGTCGCAACAATCTACAAATATCTTGAAAAATAATTGAAACCAGGGGTTTTATCATGAAATATCTCCATCCCATCCGGATATTTGCCGCAGCAGTATGCGTGTTTTCCTGTTCCGCATTTGCGCAGGGAGTCAAAATTCCGGCGGAAGCCGTCAAACAATACGGTTTGAAACTGGAAAACATCGAGTTCAAAGTAAAAGGTTTGAAAAAAACGTATCATTTTGTCCATATCACGGACCTTCATGTTATGCCTGATGATATGTCTGAAGTACGCAAAGACCGTCAGAAAATTTTTGAACACCGCCGCGATATCCGGTTCGCAAACCCGAAAACCAAGTTGAAACCAAGTATTCTTTGGAAAAAATTACCGGAATTGCTGAATCCATCCGGCGCAGATGCCATTTTCTTCGGTGCCGATATCTGTGACTTCGGCTCCATAAAAACCTATGATACTCTGATCCCCGTTTTCAAACAATTCAAAATCCCGTTCATCTTCCTGCGTACAAGTCATGATATTTCCACCTGGAACCTTACTGTACGGAATCAGAAAGAGGTTAATGAACGTTCCAAATTGATTGATGGACACCCCGATCTGCCGGTCATTGAATACGATGATCTTCTCATCATCGGTTGGGATAACAATGAATACAACATCAAAAAAGGAACTCTGGAAAAATTCAAAAAATATTACACAAAAGGTAAACCGATCCTGTTTGTGATCCACGTGCCAATCACAATTCCCGGTGACGGCAGTCAGGAATCCATGAATAAAATCGGGATCAAACACGTATGGAACAATAAAAATATCCGCCCGAACCAATACACAAAAGAATTGTTTGAACTGGTAACGCGGAAAGGTTCTCCCGTAATCGGGATCGTCGGTGGGCATGTTCACCGTACCTGGGATGGTCTGGTGAACGGACAGATCCGTCAGCACATTTTCAGCCCCGCATTTGAAGGCAATATCGGAATTATCACAGTCAAACCGGAGTAATAGTACGATCATGAGCAAGACAACGATCAAATTGTGTGATACCTTTCTTTATCCACGTCAGGAATTGGGCAGAAGTTCCACCATTCCCGCCTCATTGGCACGGTGTGAGGAGACCGGGCGTCTGAAAGCCTTTACCCTGCAATGGAAAGCCGGTGATCCCGATCAACCGCACATCTATTGGGATTCCGATGTGGCTAAAGTATTGGAAGGTATGGCGTACACCTCCGCTCTCTTTCAGGATAAAGATCTGGAAAAACAGTTGGATGAACTGGTGGCTCTGGTGCTTACCGCGCAACAGCCGGATGGTTATCTGAACACGCATTTTACCGTTGTCGAACCGGAAAACCGGTGGAAAAATCTCTTTGATTGGCATGAATTATATTGCGCCGGACACCTGATCGAAGCCGCAGTGGCAAGATACGAATCTCTCGGAAAACGGGATTTCCTCGATGCCATGTGCAAATATGCCGACCTGATTTGGAATGTATTCGGACCCGATGGCAAACCGGGGTATCCCGGACACGAAGAACTGGAATTGGCTTTGATCAAACTGTATCGCGCTACCGGAAATAAAAAATATCTGGATCTTGCCAATCTTTTTATCGACCGTCGGGGTACGGAACCCAATTATTATCTTCAGGAAGATTCCCCGGATGTATCATACCGCGATCTGCGGAACCGGCAGGCACATATCCCCGTCCGTCAGCAGCACGAAGCAACAGGTCATGCCGTCCGTGCCGTCTATCTTTACGCCGGAATGGCAGATGCGGCTTTTGAAACCGGCGATACGGAATTGATGGATCTTTGCGATGAACTCTTTGATGATATTACAACAAAAAAGATGTACATTACCGGAGGAATCGGCTGCCGGATCCCCGGCGAAGGATTGGGCTCCGCTTACGAATTACCGTTGAACCGTGCATATGCTGAAAGTTGTGCTGCAATGGGCTTGGTTCAGTTTGCAGCACGGATGTTGAAATATCGTGGGAATGTAAAATATGCCGATATCATCGAACGGTTGATTTGCAATGGTGCAATCAGCGGTCTTTCTCTTTCCGGTGACCGTTTCTTCTACGCTAATCCACACGCTTGTGACAAAGAATTCCGTTCTCTTTTCCATTGGGCAAGAACCCGTCAGCCCTGGCATAACACCAGCTGCTGTCCCACCAGTTATTGCCGTTTCCTACCGCAATTGGGCAATTTCTGTTATCGGGCAAAGGAGAAGGATTTATACATTGATATTGCCGCTTCCGCTGAAATCGAAACGGAACAATATAAAGTCAAAATCATATCCGGTTGGCCTTGGAATGGCAATGTAACAGTCGAAATTCTTCGCGGTTCCGTCAATCTCCATATCCGTATTCCCGACTGGTGCGGCGGAAACTATGAAATTTCCGGCACAGGTTCTGAACAAAAACGGTATTGGCACAGCAAGGATGCCGTTTCCGCAGGAGAAAAAATCAAAATCAAATTTGAACTGAAAGCAACGCTTCTTTATCCCGATTGCCGCATCCCATCCACCAGAGGAAAGGCTGCCATTCGCCGCGGCCCCATGATCTATTGTGTGGAATCACCGGATTGTGAAGGATTTGCGCCCGGCGAACTCTCGATTCCCGCAAACTCCACTTGGCAGGAATCCCAATGCGATGCTTTACCGGAGGGAACGGTTATTCTTACCGGAGAAGGATATGCAGAATTGCCGGGGAAAGAATTATATTCCACGGAACCGCCGGAATTCCGTCCGGTAACATATCGCGCAGTCCCCTATGCTCTCTGGCAGAACCGGGGCAAAGCGGAAATGGAAATATTTTTTACACTGAAATAACATCAAAGGTGAATCATGAAAGCGTTACTCTCCACATGTTTATTACTAGCTGCTCTGCTTCCGTTATCAGCAAAGGAAACTCCGAATCTTCTTTCTCCGGAATGTGCCACACTGGAAACCACAGTTTTCCCGAAAGAAATCATTTGTGCATGGAATAAAAAAGCCGTACAGATCACCGATCAGGAAAGTTATCGGGGAGAAAAATCCCTGGAATTGGAATATGGTCCGACAAAGTTGACTGGTATTTTTGTTCCTGTCCCCGGCGGTCCCTTCAAGAAAGGGGAAAAATTTGCCTTTTCGCTCTATATCAAAGCAGAAAAAAAATGCACCCCACGAATCAGCATGTACCCCGTCTCGCAAGCCGGAACATTCAAAAAACACTCATGGGTGAAAATGACGATCCGGCAGATCCCCGGTGATAAATGGGTACAACTCAGTGTTTCCGACACTCTCCCCAGCGATACCGCCGGTTTGTATCTCTGTATGAATCTTTATCATTACACCGGAAAAGTCTGGATCGATGAAATCAAAGTCCAGAAGGGACTGCAAGCCACTTCTGCACCTCCCGGAAGAATCACTTCGGCAAAACGGCTTATCCCTGCGTTTACTGTCCCGGTCACAAAAACATTAAAATCGCTCAATGACCCCGGATGGAAAACGGTTCCCGTCAGCAAGTCTTATATTCCGCACACAAAAACAGCTGGGAGTGAAAAATCACCCACGTATCTGCAAGTGGCATCGGACCGGGATTATCTTTATTTCCGTATACGCGCCATGTCGGAAGATCTGACAAAAGCTGTCTGCAAATCCACCTGGACAACAACCGATTGGAATGACGAACGCGTTGAAATCTTTTTCTCGCCCGGATTGGGTAAAAACTTGAAATTCGGGTATATTACAACGAATCCGGATGGAATTTATCACACCAGTTTCGGAACCCGTTTTACAAAGAAGGACATTCAGGTAAAACGGTATGCCGACCGTTTTGAAGCCTATTTCCGCGTAAAAAAAGAATGGTGCGGTACCAATGGCACAACCGGCCATTTCTGGCAAATGAATGCAGGTAGATTCCACAGAATCGGGAAACATTACACCAGTTCATTGTTTCCGTTCAAACGCCATCCCATGGATGGTATGCGCCCCTTCCTTTTTGCCAACGGAAAAACGCTCCCCACTGCCCGATTGCTGGATGTCGGCAATATGGATCCGGCGGTCAATGAATTCGGCGGAAACCGTTTGATTTTTGAATTTACAGAAAAAGTTCCGGCAGATTTATACTTGCTTACCGGAAAAGGGAAAAAAATCGAACCCAGGATAGAAAAAAATAACTTCCGTGTCAAATTCTATTACGAAATGGAAGACAAAAACTTTTCTTACCGTCTGTTCTCCGGAAAAACACTCCTTTCTCACGGAAACTTTTCTGCCGAGTTATACAAACAAATCAGTTCTGATTACATCAAACCGGTGAAAAACCCCGTTTATTCACCGCTTCCCGATAAAAATCAGACGTTTGAACGGAATATGATGACTTGGGATTTCATGTTCCATCAGAAGGAATTCCGCTGTATCCTCCGCGCAGCAGCTCCTTATTCCCATGATTTTATCATGAAACAGTTGAAAGATGCCAATATCAGCTTGCTCTCCCATAACAACAGAGATCTGCTGCCGAAAATGAATTTGAAAAAAATCTATAATGGCAAATTCTGGATCCCCGGGGATGAACCAAAACCGGAACAATTGGAGGAGCTCGTTTCCAAAAAGAAACTGCCTCCCGTTGCCCATTACAGTTATTCCATTATCACCGGAAAAAATCCCGACGGCACCCCCGGATACAGCCGGGATGCAAGCGGACTGCGTGGTTTTCTGATCGACCCGGTCAATGCAGCGGCATACATGGAATACAGTGAAAAATATGCAGAATTGTGCGGCAAATACACAAGAATCTTTTTCCCGGCTGATGAATTGATTGCCTGTGAACTCGCATTTACAAACAGCAGTTACAATAAACCGCATAATCAGAAAAACTCTTCCGCTATCACACAAAAACTGGAAAAAACAGTCAAAGAAAAATACGGAAAAGGCAAATACGGATTGTATTTCAATATCCGCCCGGCAGATAAAAATTATCCATGGTGCAAACTTGCCACGGTCAAAGCATATAATGAAGAATTGACTCAAATGCTGATCAAAACACGTGATAAAGTAAAAAAACATGCGCCCAATATGGTATTCCTTTCAGAAGACTCGTATAAACCTGCGGAACACATGATCTGCAACTGGAAACGGTATGCCGATTGCGGGACAATACAAGTCGGAGAAGGTGATCGCAACGTGGGAAATGATTACTTCCCATGGCAAATGTACCGCACTAAACTGGCAAAAGATTTGTGCCGCATGGATAAAATGATCGTCGTCCCCCATGCCCCCGTGGATGGTTTCCCCTCCGGTTCACTCTCCGCTCCCGGCAGATTGGAATCGTATAATCAACTCATCCGCGGCGGAGCAACCGGATTTCATTTCTGGCCGGCAAGTATGGGGGGCGGTTCCGGTGTCCCGCTTCAGAGTTATTCCATTTTTATCAGCGATCCGGAAGCCTGGCATGATATGATCGAAGTTACAAAAATGTTCAATCATCTGCCGGATTTGAAATTCCCGCAAACAAAAGAAGTAGGAATCCTGTATTCGGAAGCAACCGAAATCATTCATGAGAAATCAAAACGGATGGAAGGTGCGTTCAATCTGTTCGGCGTTCAGAATCACGGATGGCCTGTCTTCTTCAGCGAAACGTTGGTGGAAAGAGGCGAAATAAAATTGAATGAGTTCAAAAAAATCGTCATCGCTCACGCCGCGGTCTCATCCGTACAAACACTGGATGCCTTGAAAAAATTTCTGGATCAGGGCGGCACTGCGATCATTCTGGATCCGTTGTTTGCGCAGAACGATCATTGGGGCGATTCCCTGAAAGCGAAACAGGAGGCTGTGACGGGGATCCGTACCGGTGCGCCGTATCAGGGCAACATCACCTTCTACGGCAAAACATTCTCTGCGCCGAAAGGATCTTTCCTGCTGACTTCTTACCCGAAAAATGCACAAGTCATTGCAAAAACGGCTGACGGAAAAGCAATGGCAGTCAAAGTCCGTAAAGGAAAAGGTACAATCCTTTTCACCGGGTTCCCGGCAACGGATTATATGTTGACAAATCAAACCCAATATGCTGACGCTTTTGCTCAACTCCGCAAAGCCGAAGGCATCAAAGGCGGATATGACATCTGGCGTTTCTCCCTGCCGGAAATTCCCCAGAAACGCCATGTCCTCTCCGGAAATGCCGTTTGCCAGACTGGTAATCATGCCGTATGGAAAAAATGTTTCTTCTATGCCGCTGAAAAAAATAATGCAGAGGAAAATTATACCGTCACCCGGAATGGCAAAGTCATCACCCGGCTTACGGACCGGCTGGATAATTTCCGCACGCCGGATGATTTCCGCAAAGGGCCGAAAGCCGATCTCCGGGTCGAGAACTTTGCCCCCGGAAAATATAAACTGACCGTCAAATTTACCAAACCGGTAACCGCTGATACAATTGCACTTTTCATCAATGGTTATGCCCCGGAAATCAAATATTCTGCCGATGGTAAATTCCTTGGCACGACAAAATCCTTCACCACAGGGAAAATGGATCTGATCAAGCAGGATTTCCGGTTCAAACGCGGTAAATATACCACGTTCCAACTGGAATTTACGGTTCCGGCAGGAAAGAATTTCCTTTGTGCAGAATTGGAAATCTGGAAAAAAGATAAGGCAGATATCGAGCCGGAAAGTTTACTCCATATCTGCCATTCTGTCCAATAAATTCAGGATGTTTTCAAACCTGCCGGTTATTACAGAAATTCCGATTCCGGAAGATTTCTTCCATACAACCGGATTTCACGGATGTCCCCGTAAAAATAATCGCAGGTTTTGAATAACGTCCGGAAGAGTGACCCGATTGCCATGTGATTCATCGCCCCGTGATAGGATATCGGTACGGCGGATGCCTGTGCTTCCAATTTCCCGTTGAGATAAAGTTTGAGCTTCTTCAGATCATAAACCACGGCAATCTTATACCATTCTCCGGCTTGTAACTTTGTCTTGGAATATATGTTTGCTCCATTCCGGAATGCTTTCAATCTGCCATCCGGTTCAACCTGCACATTGATCTGGTTGTAAAACGTTCCCAAGACCCCCATTTTTGTCCCGATCCGGCTGGGGCGTATACTGATTTCATAAGTAAATGCCCCGGGGAAGGCTGTACCACCCATAACCAGTATATATTCCTTGCCCTGATACTTCAGATAGCCTTTCCCATCTTTGTCACGGGCAAAAACAGGATTCCGCATCGGCGCAACTGCGCCATTGTGATAATGATAATATCCCGTATAGCCAAGATGCCCGCCGCCGTATCCGGTTCCATTCAATCTGCCGTTGTGCATATATCCCGCACGATCGACCAGCAACGCACCGTCATCCCGATTACAGGGATAATAAAAATACGGAACTGCGGCTTTTTCCACTTCCACCTCTTTTATGATCTTATTGGCAAGAATCGGCATCTTTACATACCCCTGCCGACGGTTGTTTGTCACCCAGATCGGAAGCGTCTGATAACGGTTGCCCGCACTGTTTTCCAATTCCATGTGATACCAGTTAAGCGCATCAGCAGGTGATGGAATCAGTATGGAACGGGTCAAATTCATATCGCCCTGCTTATTCTGAGTCCTGTAATGTTCCAACCCGTTACGCATAATACGCACAGATCCGCCGCCATGACGGGCTGTTTTTCCCCTGACCGATTTGACAAATGCCGTAAATGTCGCAATACCATCATCCTGCCAAAGTGCTGTCCCTCCCGCTTTTGTTTCATTGAGATACCATTCATCTTTTGCAATGTTACAGATCAACGCATTCTTTGTAGAACGCGCCCAAAACATCCAATAAGAGCGGATAGAAGGACTGAGCAACGTCATGGGATTATAATTCATTTTATAATCCTTCCCGTTCCATTTATACCGGAGACGCGGCACAATGCCCCGTTCCTTTGAAAAATCCTCAGAAGGCACGGAAAATTCTGCAACAGAAAGATTCGTCAGATCCATTTCCTTTTCCGGGAAAGTATGAAGAATTTTTCCGGCAGTATTGCAAATATCCAGTGTCAAAGTCACTTTTTTGTGTTCAGACTCGATCGGGAAGCCGATTACCTCAAAATCCAGCTTCTGACGCCCGATCTGTATGGATGCGTAATTGGTAACGACCAATTCAGGCGTTTTCTCCTTCCGGAAAGATTCCGAACGCCAGTCAGCGATCCGTTTTTCCGCATAACGGAGCAGAAAATCCTCCCGTTCATAACAGGGCAGGATCATGGAATTTTCGTAATGGTCAAAGAAATTTGTCATGACAATGGAATCCGGTTTTGCCGCCATAACACTGTCAAAAGACTTCCGCCATTTCAGCGAGAGTTTTGTCGGCGTCCCGCCAAAATGAAAATGATTGCTGTAAGTATTCTGGCAGCTCAATTCCAGGATTTTATGAGGATATTCTTTGTGCATCAGTTCAGAGAGCCATTTATCATGAATCTGCTGACTGGTGGAGGAATAATTTCCGTACTGGCTGACACCGTCAAAGTAAGGAATATAACGTTTGACCCATGCAGCCCCTTTGACGGGATCGGAATCTGCAAGTGGAGAACGGCAGGTATTCAGGAGCCAAATAAATTTTCCACATTTTTTTTCTACTGCCGGAATCACTTTCCCCCATTCTTCCGGTTTGAAATAGCCCGGAGTATAAACAGAAATAACGGGCGCACCATTCACACGGAAAATCGAAGGACTGCTTTTGAGTTCCTCTTTCAACATGTCAAGCTGTCTGACCGTTGCATCAATTTCCTTTTGCAGATTTTTGGGACCTTTTGCATAATATACCAGAAAAATGGAAAATTTTGCGTCAACTTTCCGCTTTTGAGCCTGTTTCATCATTTCTTTCATGAGATTGGCAAAGCCGGGTGCCGGAACATGAAGTTCCACCTGCCAGTTCAATCTGCCATACTTATAACTGTCAGCGGCAGCACTTCCCCACTGTTCTGCAGCATAATGTTTTTTCCTGGCATAATTGGGACCGCCGGAATCATCAACCCGCCCTTTGGCTGGAAACCACCACGGATTGACCTGTGTCCAAACGGTTCCCTTATAAGGGCTTTTATCAAACTTCGGGCGATAATCAGGTGCTGACGCAAATCCGGAACAGCAGACTGCAAACAAAATAAAGATCAATATATTTTTCATGCCGATAACATCCTTTCTTCTTGATTATCTTGCAACTTTCAACCATTCATCACGCCCGATCGGCAGAACAGCCGGGGTATGAGTCTTTGCCTGAATCGGGGCGGCAAGGCGATATTCCACATGGCCATCCACCATCAACATCTGTGTATGAGTCTTGGAGTGATACAAACCGAAACTCCACATGGTATTCAATGCCGTATTAGCATAGCATTGATGCGCTACCGGATAACGCCAGGTCGTATTCTGCGCGACTCCGGCTATCGGATAATTGGCATATTCCGCAGCATAATAGATCTGACTGGCTTTCTTCAATCGGCTGATGTTAACGCCCACTCGTGAAATCGGTATGTTGTACAGTGCGCCATTGATCCCGTAACTGGTGGACTCCCACGAAGCATAAGCAGGCGAGCCATCCGTGCCTGCCCTTTTTTTGTGAGACGGACAAAGAAATACTTTCATTCCCTTTTTATATCCTTCGGTTCCCGAATCAACTCCTCCCGTATAAAGTGCCAGTTTTGCATTCCACACGTGTTGCACCAACGCCGTCGATTGGGAAAACATCGGAGCATATCCACCGTTATCTCCAGTATACAAATTCATCGCCATGCCAACCTGTTTCAGATTGGATGTACAACTACCCTTCCGGCCTGTTTCCCGGGTCTTGTTCATTGCCGGCATCAACATCGCTGCCAGAATGGCGATGATGGCGATCACGACCAGCAATTCGATCAACGTAAAGCTTCTCTGTTTCATGATTCTCTCCTGTTTGTTTCTTTAAGTTGTGTTACAACTATTTTATTGTCTAAATGTACTATATAATTGTAAATATGTTTTTTCAATTATTTTTATTGTTTTTTTAGAAAAATACTTGTAATACAAGTTTCATACTGTATATTATTCCCGTTGACTGATGGAGATGAACAATGAAAAAAACAAAAGAGATTCTGGCTGTTTTAAGAAATGAATTACGGTCCGGTCATTACAAACCCGGATCACGTTTCCCCTCCGAGTTCAGCTTGATGAGCCGGTTCGATGCTGCAAGAACGACCATTAATAAGATTACAGCGCAACTGGAAGAAGACGGATTCATCGTCCGTTCTCAGAAAGGTGCCGGAACAAGAGTTGCGGATTCTATGCCTTTCCCCATCGGGCACATTGCCTATCTGGGGCCGCTCCATATCCATACATATCACCACCGGCTTCTGGAAGGACTGCAGAAAAATGCGTTCCTGAAAAATTATGCGGTCAGCGTATTCTCTCCCGGTGCCGAACTCGTCGGTTTATGTCTGGAAAAAATCCGGAATTCCAAGTATCAGGGTTTGCTGGTTGCCAATGTAGGATATCTGCCCGAAGATTATCCAATCCCCATCGTTTGTCTGGATACACCTTGTTTTACCCCCGATCACGTCAAAACGACCATCGGCTGCACCGATTACAAAGGCGCGGTCGAAATGGCGGAAACCGTCCTGGCTTACGGACACCGCGAAATCCTGATTTTTTCTCACCACACAGAAATCGAATTATCCCGCGTGCAGCGATGCCGCGGATTTCTGGAAACCCTCGCAAAAAACGGAATCCCGGACGTTGCCCGGCGTTTTATTCATGAACCGGCGATGATCGATACTTCCAGTACAAAACATTATCTGCAGAATGCACTGAAACGTTTCCCCGATACCACCGTAATCATGACCGATTCCGATACCGTTGCAATACGTCTTTTTCAGGCAATGCAGGATCTCCCCCTGAAGCATCCGATCGCATTGACCGGATTCGGGAATCAGACGGCGAATGACTGTTTTGTCAAGTTCCCGGGGGTGGAAACCCACCCCGAAGAAATTGGAACACAAGGCATCAACGAACTTCTGCGCATCATCAATGAACCGGATTATATTCCGCCGGAATCCATTGAGATCGAAACGGAACTCGTTTATCTGGACCGTTTGCCGCACATCCACTGAGAAATCAGCATAATTTCATCCAGCGGATGTCGATAAAGGTCGAATGAAGCTGCGGCGGATCAAACCACAATTCGTTGATACATCCTTTCCATAATGGATTACTGCTCATATCAAGGGTATATTCATGCCATTCACCATCCGAAACGGCTGGAACGGCAACTGCTCCCTCACGGCAGATAAACATATCCGTTGAAAAAAGTGGGCGATCCGTTGTTCCGAAATACAATCGGACTTTCTGTCCCTCATTCTGCTGCGGATCGGTTCCGGCTGGCGGGGTCACTTTCATCATGACCCGGAATGTGGAAAAACGTTCCGCCGGAAATCCCTGATGCCGCAAACGCAATGCCACTTGATTTCCTCCGGATCGGAAAAAATGTAACGCATGATCGATTATGCGCAAATATGCCGTACCTAACGGCTGCCGGTACCACCCCTGAACATCCATAGAAAATTCCCATTCCGTTTTCCGGGAATATTCCATCGGCGGGTAATCATACGGCCCCCTGCCCACATCTTCCGGGCGCAAGTCCGGCGGATAACCACCAAGCGGTTCCGTGCAGAAAACATCCCGCAGTACTTGATACATGGCAAATCCATGTTCTTCATTCGGTTCGATATAACTGCCCTCCTGCCATTCATTGATCGGGGAAAGCATGATCCTTGACCGATTGTTTTTCTTACAGAAATCTTTACAGGCAAGGCATATCTCTCTGAATTTTTCCGGCGTTTTATTCCGGAACACATGCCCGTAATCAAAAGAACGCATACGGTCATCCCACCCGGTCGCAACCGTGGGAATAACAGAAAAATCCATCTCCCTGGATGCCGTAACATTCCACCA
>JAFVSW010000239.1 GCA_017503545.1 Lentisphaeria bacterium
AAGAGCCGGTTTCAGCAAGGCTTTCAAGTCGGAACTGTCAACTACGCTTTTCTGCATTGCTTCGAGGTAAGCGTTTTTGTTGACCAGACTCCAATCAATACAGTTCTGCAGAGAGTGTTTCAGCATGAGGTCGAGCCAGATGCGGGTACTGCGTCCGTTGCCTTCCATAAAGGGGTGGGCGACATTCATTTCCACGTATTTGTTGACGATTTCCTCAAAGGTGGTTTGAGGCATATTTTCAATATCCGGCAGAATCGTGTTGAAATAAAGAGCATTGGCAAAAGAGAAACCGCCTTTGCTTATGTTTTTGGTACGGATTTGACCGGCAAAGTCATAGAGACCGCCGAAGATATAGGAGTGGATCTGCTGTAAACATTTGACAGTACCGGGTTCCAGAGTGGAAAGCAAGCCGCTTTCAAAGAGGGCATAAGCCTTTTTCTTGCTCTGACCGTCGATGGTGTTGTCGCTGTAAAGGAACCAGTCAAGGAATTTGGAAGCTTTGGTGTTGGGAAAGTTCTTTGCAAGTTCAATGACACCGGCACTGTCGAAACAATCGGTCAGGCGCATTTTGCCATCTGCCGCTTTCAATTTGAAACCGTGAGTGGCACTCACAAGTTGAGGATTTTCCTGTTTCAGCTTGCGTTTAAGCCATCGCCAATAGTTGTTAGCTTTGGTATAATCAGACTGCTCATTCAGAACGGCGACAATATCGACGGCAGCAAAGAACCATTGGGAAGAGCTTTCATCCCAAGCCGCCCGGACTTCCCGGTCATTAAAAAATCTGATAGATATTTTGGTCATAGTTCCTCGCCCTGCAAAAGATACTGATCAAATTCCTCGTTTAGCAAAACGGTTTTTGAGAACTGGATAACTTTTATAAAAAGATTGGTGTAAATGCTCTTTTCTTAATATAGCCTCTATTTGCAGAATTGCAAATACCAAAAAATAAACTTCGTCCGGAGTTTTGTACTGTAATGCAGAATGAATTCGGCGAGTATTGTAAAAATTTCACAGATATCCCATAATTTTTCAAAAAACGGGTGTTTCCGTCATATTTGAATAGAGGAGGCAATTTCAAAAGTCTTCAAAAATGCCTGAAAACTCTTGTTGCGATCTGAAAACGGAGCGTTTGTGGCTTGTCCGCCGTAGCCTTGGCGAAGGTGGATGGTTATTTTCCACGCCTTATCACGGCATAGCCGTAAGGCGACGCCGGATCAAACTACCATTTCCATCTCTTCAACAATCCTTTTTCAGTCAAATTTTGCCGGACTTTTGAAATTACCTCCCTTTTGAAATGTTTTATGGGATATCTGTGAAAATAACCTGAAGAATCAAGTTAAAAAGCGGGAAAATCGACAAAAGATATACGGTTCACGTACTTTTTTTCGCAAAATTTTTCGATTTCAACTTGATTTTCTGTATCACGGGATATATTATACCTCTTACCTCGGTCCCCTATGTATCAAAACAGATCTTGGAGTAAAAAGTATGTCTGAAACTATGAAGTGTCCGTGTTGCTCCGGCAAAACGTATGAAGAATGTTGTTCCCCCGTTATCAAAGGAACCAGAAAAGCCGCAACACCGGAAGAACTGATGCGCGCCCGTTATTCCGCTTATACCCAGGCGGAAATTGATTTTATCATTGATTCGACTCATCCCGATCAGCGCAATGCCAGCGATCGCAAGGATTTGCAGGCTTGGGCGGAAACTTCCCAGTGGCTCGGTCTGAACATCCTCAAAACAGAGGATGGCCCCGATGAAAATACCGGGTTCGTGGAATTTATCGCCTCTTACAATGAACAGGGCGTTGTCCGCCGGGATCATCACGAATATTCCGAATTCCGTAAAGTCGATGGAGAATGGTTCTTCTATGACGGCAAAATCGTGGCACCCGTCCCCTTTGTCCGGCAGAAACCCAAAGTCGGCCCCAATGATCCCTGCCCCTGCGGTTCCGGTAAAAAATACAAAAAATGCTGTGGAAAGTGAGTCATTCTCATGATTGCAGATCTTATCAAAAATACGGATAACGGAAATTATCCGGAATCTTTCCGGAAAGTTTTTGCGTTCCTGAAAACGTTGACCGCCGATACGCCGGATGGAACTGTGGAATTGGATGGCAAACGCATTTATGTCATGGTCCAATCCGGTATGACTGCCGGTGATCTGCCCGATAAACTGGAATTGCATAGAAAATATATTGATATCCAATATGTAATCGCCGGCGTGGAAGGTATGGTATATGCCCCGGATAACGGAAATATGGAAGTCATTACAGCCTATGATGATGAAAAAGATTATACATTCGTTGTCCCCCCGGCAGAGCTGGTCCGCATGGATGTAACACCCGGCATGTTTACTGTGTTTGCTCCTCAGGATGCTCATTTCGGCAAACTGGCATCCGCCTCCAAAGGTGCAATGTTCATCAAGAAAGCGGTGGCAAAGATTCTGGTCGATTGACCATTTTTCTCTTTTCCGGGATAAAAATGAAAGCAGTTGTGAAGCGTTTTACCATTTCACAACTGCTTTTTTATTGAGGCAATTTCAAATTTTGCCGGACTTTTGAAATTGCCTCGTTAAAAGTTGACATTACAAGTTTTTTACATTGAATCCCCAACTGTTTATTTTTTACTGAAAAACCGTATTTGTACTTGACAAATAAAGTATTCTATGCTAAATTTCAAGAAATTATGAATATAAAATCATAAGAGGTAATTTCAAAAGTTTTCAGGCATTTTTGAAGACTTTTGAAATTACCTCATAATAAAAATATACTGAATGATGATACAGGAAGGATTTAATCATGGGACTTCAGCCTCAAGATTTTGTGGAAGAACTCAATACACCATTGGAAATCCCCGTCGCAGGGAATGAAACCAAAGCAGGATTGCTTACCGTGGAAGCCAATTTCCCGGATCCCGATGGAGTTCTCAATACCGTTTATGACTTTGCACGCCGTTTGAAATGCGGAAAAGTCACTCTCATCACAGAAAAATGTGAAACTTCTGTATTCGAAGAATATAAAGTCCGTACCGCGCCCGGAAAATGTATCGTTTCCGCCGCTGATACGGAAGGGATCCGCCGCGGTGTTTACCATTTTGCCGACATTTTGCGTAACTGCACTGCAGATGCTCTCCCCATAAAAGAAGAAACAATCACACCGTCCGTCCGGGTCCGTATCAACCGGTATCGCTTCGGTTCGGAAAAACACCCGTTGATCGGGCACGATGACTTGCTTGCAGATTTGGATTTGATGCCGGATGGTTATCTGGAACGGCTTTCTTATGAGGGCGTAAATATGGAAATCCTTGCGATGAGCGGATTGTATTTCACCCTGATCGTTCCTGTATTCTGCTCGGAAGATACGCCGGAACAGCGTGAATTGCAATTGAAACGGCAGGAAAGATTGCGCTGGTATGTGGATAAAGCCGCCCGGTATGGGATCCGTGTTCTGCTCTATATGAATACGCCGCCCTGTCTGTGGGAAAATGACCCGGCATTGAAGAAGCATCCGGATATGATGGGCCCCAATATGAGTGGTCATTTCCGTATTTGCCCGGCATCCCCCAAAGGCAGACGTTTTCTGTATGAAGGAATGTATAATCTGTTCAAAGCCGTCCCGAAACTGGGTGGTACCATGCAGATCAACTATGGTGAAGGTGCAGAACCCTGTATCTATCATCTGAATTTTGGCAAGGATGCGTTGCCCTGTATGCAGGAAAAATGCGGCTTGACCGCAGGCGGTGTGATGGCACTGATCGGCAATACACTTTATGAAGGAATGCGGGATGCCGGAAGCAATGGCGAACTCATTCTCTGGAATTATGATCCGCAAGTGAATACCATCCCCCGTTACCGGAAAGAATGGATGCCGGATCTGCTGCGTAAAGTTTATGATGGCGTGATCATTCAGGCGAATGCGGAATCCGGTTGCGGCACGGAACAGTTGGGTAAGATCCGTTATTGCGGGGATTACTGGCTGGCGGAAAGCAATCTTGCTGATTGCTTCAAAGAGTTCGCCACGGATGCCATGAAATACAACCGGGAAGCTGGGGCAAAAATCCAGGTGGGGACCTCTCACGAACTGGGATGTATCCCTTATCTGGAAGTGCCGGGCTTGATTTATCGCAAGTATGCCAACTTGCAGAAATACCATGTGACCAGTGTATTCCAATGCTGGGGGGCAGGCGGTACACCCGGATTTATGAATGCGGCCGCCCGTGAACTCTCGTTTCTGGATACTTCCAAAGTAACGGAAGAAGAATTTTTGAAACGTATGGGGAAATATTACTGGGGCGAAAAATATGCAGATCGAGCGGCAAAAGTCTGGAAATTGTTCTCTGATGCCTTTGCCGGTTATCCCAGAGCCAATATGATTCAATATTTCGGACCGGTGGCGGATGGCGTGACCTGGCCGCTGTATGTCCGCCCGCGTTTTGAACGTTTGTATTCCACCTGGCAGGTTCACAAAGAGATCTCCGGCAACAGTATTTGGGAATGTCTGGATTCCCATACGCTTGATGAATTGGTCATTCTGCTGGGAGATATGAGCAGAAAATGGAACGAAGGCTTGCAGGAAATGCGTGCAATGATCAACGATGTGGGCGAACTCAATCAGGAACAGGATCGTTCCCGTATCCTCGGGGAAGCATTGGCGATCCACTTTACGACGGCATACCGTATTGTAAAATTCCTGCAGCTCCGCCGGGATCTGTATAAAAATCCGTCTCTGGAAATGCTGGCGGAAATGCGTCAGATTGCCGAATTGGAATTGAACGCACGCACCAACATGATCGAACTTCAAAAAGAGTGGCCGCTTCTCGGTTACAATCCGGAAGCCAGAGGTTACAAATATACGGAATCCAAGATTCTCCGTGCCTTGGAATACATTGAACGGGAACTCAAAGAAGAATTCCCCAAAGTGGAACAGGCGATCAAGGATGGTACATTGAAACTGGAATATCCCTGTACCATGTCTTATCAGATCGGCAGCGGTTTGTGCAAGCTGGATCAAATGGAATGGAAAGCAGACTGGAAAGACAACAAACTTTGCATTGATGTACGTTGTTACAATCTCCGGAAAGTCTTTGATGAATTGTTTATCGCAGTGGATGACAGCTGTAATTCCTATCCTTATATGGTACACGTTGTCGGCGAAGGAAAAGTTTACCGGATCGATAAACGGAATAACGTCACCTGGGAATTTGGCCATCCGGGCGATGATTGGACATTCCATCTTGAAATTCCGGTGGACTGTCTGCCGGGTCAATCCAAAGAAAATCTGCGGTTCAATATCAGCCGTCTGTATGATAATGCAAATACGCGCTGCACCTGGCCCGGTATTCTTCCGGAACCGGTACCCGGCCGCTTGAATCTGGTCTATTATCATCCGGCGGATATGGGCTTCCTGAAATAATACCGGCTCAAACGCTGTAAAACAGAATGCGGTGCAAAACGCTTTCCACAAAAAGTGTTTTGCACCGCATCTTATTTATTTTTTTGCAAAATCCGGAAGACTTAAAACGCATTCATAATCAGCCCTGTGACGATCATGATCAAACCGACGATCTTTGTCAGCGTGCAAGGTTCTTTCAGAATAAATATACCGGCAAATACGCCGATCGGCAGGCTCATCTGGCGGAAGACCTGAACATAACTGACATTGGTCACATGGTTCATGGCAAGCAGCACCAGAATATATGCCACCGCACTGAAAAATCCGGCAAGATATCCCTGATAATCTTTGAACGCACAGATTTTCAATTCCTCCCGCCATTGTTTCTTACAGAGAACAATCAACAATAATGCTAAAGTCAAACCGAATTGCATCAGCGTCACAAAGAACAGAGAACGGTGGATGTCAGACTGCGCCGGCATCCCTTTCAGAATCTTCATGGATATGCTGTCAACAACGGTATACCCGGTCGTCCCGCAGGAAATAACCATGATGAACAGCATAACCTTAGAACAATAGGTTTTGAAGGAAAAGTCCCGGAACCTTGTCATGGGCAGAATAATACATCCGACGGCTACAATGACCATCCCGGTCAACGCACATGCAGAGGGTATTTTACCCAAGCCGAAAATGAGAGTGACAATCGTCACAAAGAGGACGGGGAACGCTCTGCCGAGTGGATATACCATAGACATATCGCCCAATTTATAACCGTATGCCAAACCGACCATATAGATCACTTCAAAGAAAATACTGGCGGCAAAAAGGATCCAGAATTTACCGGGGAGAGCAGCGGCATCAATACCGCTTGTAATGGCAAAATAGATCCAGGGAGCGCCGCCTGCGAACGCCATAACGGTATAAAATGCAAGAGAAGGATTGCTTTTTTTACTGATGAAATTCCAACCGGCATGGAGAAAAACCGAAGCAGCAATGAACAAAAAAGCTACAATGGTCATGCCTTATTCTCCTGCTTCATAATCTTTTTATGAATGTACAGATATGCGGCAACAAAAACGGCAAGTCCCAGGAGGATCCAGATATAATGATCACTGATCAGGAGTTTGCCTTTTTCGATCATTTGCAGATAAGTCATGTTGCCGGTGAGATGTCCGAAATAATAGCCGACTGCGGCAAGGATGGCAGACCAGATTCCGGCGCCGAGTGCGGTAAAGAACGAAAAACGCCAGATATTCATTTTGGATAAACCGGCAGGAATGGAAATCAATTGGCGGATGGCAGGAAGCAGACGGCACACGAAAGTGGCGAGGTCACCGTATTTCCGGAAAATCTCTTCTGCGCGATCAAGAGCTTCTTCTTTGAGGAAGAAATATTTTCCGTATTTATGGAGGAACGGCCTGCCGATCCAGGAAGAAAGATAATAATTGACATACGCCCCCAGCATGGAACCGACAAGACCGGTAAAAATCGCGATCAGCAGATCCAGCCAGTGTATTCCGGTAAAGAGAGAATAACGATAGACCAGGAATCCGGCAGGAATCATCACGACTTCACTGGGAAACGGAATGAAAGAACTTTCAATGGTCATGAAGAGGAGGATGAAAAAGAGGATCATCCACGGAGCTGTTTCGGCGTATTTTGCATACGCTTCGATGTGGGAGGCAATGATTTCAGTCATAATTCACTCTACAATCCGGAAAAAAGATACAGAAAAACCGCCGGCATCCGGAAAAGAGCCGGCAGTTTTCATTTTTATGTGGTAATAACTGATAAATGATCAGTCAGCCCATTCTGTGATAGCGGCAACCGCTGCACAGTCAACAATGTCATCCACGGAGCAGCCGCGGGAGACGTCGGTGAAGGGACGGCGGAGACCCTGGACCAGCGGACCGATTGCAGTTGCACCGGCAAGGCGTTCGGTTGCTTTGTACATGGTGTTACCGCAGTTGAGGTCGGGGAAGACGAGGATGTTAGCCTGACCGGCGACGGGGGAATTGGGAGCTTTCTGAGCGGCGACCTTGGGAATGATGGCAGCGTCAAACTGAAGTTCGCCGTCGATCAGGAGAGTGGGATCCATTTCTTTGGCTTTTGCAGTGGCTTCCACGACTTTGTCGATGATCGGGTCATGAGCAGAACCTTTGGTGGAGCAGGAGATCATAGCGACTTTGGGTTCTGCGCCGGTGTACTGACGGAATGTTTTAGCTGTTGTGACAGCGATTTCAGCGAGCTGATCGGCTGTGGGGTTGATGTTCAGACCGCAGTCAGCGTAGAAGAGAGCGCCATTAAAGCCCCATTTGGGATCGGGCATCTGCATGATGAAGAAAGCGGAAGCGATTTTGCTGCCGGGAGCTGTCTTGAAGAACTGGAGAGCGGGTTTTGTTTTCTGAGCAGTATTGTGGTTGTAACCTTTGGGATTACCGCCGCCGGAAACATAACCGTGAGCATCGCCGCAGCAAACCATGACAGCGGAGAATACGCAAGTATCTTTGAGCATTTCGCGAGCCTGTTCTTCGGTCAGACCTTTGCTCTTGCGCAGTTCAACTGCTTTTGCAATGTATTTGTCCAGGTTCGGGCTTTTGAGAACGTCAACGATTTCCACGCCGGTCAAGTCGATGTTGTTTTCAGCAGCGAGTTTGACGATGGCATCTTCATCCCCGACGAGGATCGGTTTTGCATAACCGAGCTGTACCAATTTGGCAGCAGCCTGCAGGTTGCGGGGGTCATCACTTTCGGTAAGGCAAACTTTGTTGCCCAGAGCTTTTGCTTTCGCACGGATTGAGTCAAGAACTGTTTCTGACATGTTTTTGTTCCTTCTGTATAAAAGTTTTAAGGTTTATGGTGAAATCAATCAATATCAAACGGTAAACAAATCTTTGAATTCTTCCGGTGTCAGGCGTTTGCCGTATTCCGATTGTTCAAAGACTTCGGCATATTCCATTCCGGGAACGCCGCCAAGTTGTGCCGCACGTTTCCAGATCCCGCCCCAATATTTCAGCAGATGGGCTTTGCGCTGTTCCCAGCTCCAACCTTCTGCGCTGAAATCCGGCATATCAAAATCCACCCACGGAAGCCATTCATAAAATTGGGATTCATGACAATCCAGCAGGCGCATTTTTTCATCCAGAATATCATCAATGGAAACGACTGCATCCGGGCGGATGGGACGGGGATCGGTGAATCCATCGTAAGAATACGCATAAACGGGTGTCGTGTCCGGTGTCGGAACATCCGGGCAAAACAACGGGACGCGGACCAGAAATGAGGTATCCATGACAAGTTGTGCCGTTGTACGGTGATCCGGATGATAATCGCACAAGCGATGGGAAATGACCACATCCGCTTTGAATTCACGAATCAATTTTGTAATGGCAATGCGATTGGCAAGGGTATTTTCCAACAGGGTATCGGAATTCTGCATAACATCATATTCCACGATTCCGGACCGACGGACGACTTCCTGCGTTTCGCCGTAACGGCGTGCAGCCAGGGCATCGGGCTTCATCTTGTGATGCCCGGCATTGCCATTCGTCACAGAAACGAATTTGACTTTATGCCCGGCACGTGCCAGTTTGACCGCAGTACCGCCGAAAAAGACATCAGGATCATCCGGGTGGGCGCCGAAAAAGATAAAACGTTTTACGTCCTGCTCTTTCATACTACAATTCCTTGAAAATGGGTTAAGGGTTTCTGTCCAATGGAATAAACATCGAACCCGATCTCAAACAATTTTTTATGAGGCAGGATATTTCTGCCATCGAAAATAAATGCAGGTTTCTGCATAGTCCGGAACAATGCTTCGTAATCCAATTGAGTAAATTCCTGCCATTCGGTTGCAATAACAATACCATGGGCGCCGCGGACGGCTTCCTCCGCCGAAGAACAGAACTCAATATTTCCTTTTTCGTTGGCAAGATCCAATTTCGCATTTTCCATCGCTTTCGGGTCATAAATGGCAAGCGCGGCATGTTCTTCCAGCAATTGTTTGCAAACGGAAATCGCCGGAGATTCCCGGGTATCACCGGTATTGGCTTTGAATGCAAAACCGAGGATCGCAATCCGTTTATCCGCCACCGTATTGAACATTGCCTGAAGAATATTACGCACAAAACGGGTCGCTTGATAATCGTTGATCTTTACCACGGATTCCCAATAATCCGCCACTTCCGGCAAATTGTAGTACCGGCACAGATATACCAGATTGAGAATATCTTTTTTGAAACAGGAACCGCCGAATCCCAAACTGGCACGGAGGAATTTCGGTCCGATACGGCTGTCCAAACCCGCCGCTTCCGCCACTTCATTCACATTGGCTTCTGTTTTTTCGCACAGAGCGGAAATACTGTTGACGGAAGAAATTCTCTGAGCAAGCATGGCATTGGATACCAGTTTGGTCAATTCGCTCGACCACAGATTCGTCGTAATAATTTTTTCCCGGGGAACCCAATTGGCATAAATGGAAATAATTTCTTCCACCGCCTGACGACCTTCTTCTGTCTCCATACCGCCAATCAAAACACGGTCCGGATTGTTCAAGTCGGAAATAGCCGTTCCTTCTGCCAGAAATTCCGGATTGGAAACGACCTGGAACTTCAATCCTTTGTTGTTGGAATGAAGAATCCGCTGAATGGTCTGCGCTGTCCGCACGGGCAATGTACTTTTTTCCACAATGATTTTATCCGATTGGGAATATTCCAGAATACTGCGGGCTGTCTTTTCCACAAATTGCAGATTGGCGGCATGACCTTCTCCGGCTCCGAATGTTTTAGTCGGCGTATTAACACTGACAAAAATAATATCTGCATTCCGGATCCCGTTTGGAATATCAGTGGAATAAAACAGATTTTTCCCACGGCAACGGAATACGATCTCATCCAATCCGGGTTCATAAATCGGCAATTGATCCGAATTCCAGGCGGCGATCCGCTGTTCATTGATGTCAACGACGGTGACGACATAATCCGGACAGCGGTCAGCGATCACCGCCATAGTCGGTCCGCCCACATATCCGGCACCTATACAAAGGATTTGTTTTTTCATACACACCCATCCGTTCTTTGCGCGTTATAATAAATAATAAACATCCTATACTGTACCACAAATCAGCATTTTTTCAAACAAAAGTCATGAATCTGCTGAATTTTTTTTACATTTTTCCTGTTTTTGTGGTTGAAGAAATCTTTTTTTGTGATAATTTATAAAAATATTAAAATCACCTCTATACATTACGGAATATCAAATCTTGTACTTACATGGAAAATATACTGGAGCTTTATATCAACAATTTTGCTTTCGGTGGCGATGGGACTGCCATCCTGCCCGAAGGAAAAGTTTGTTTTATCCCCCACGCTGTACCAGGGGATCTTGTCCGCGCTGAAATCACAGTCAATAAGAAAAATTTTGCCAGGGCGGTGATCCGGGAAATCATGACTTCTTCGCCCCTCCGGTCAACCGAATCAATCTGCCCCCGCCGGAAAAGCAAAATTCCATGCCCCGCATGCGTTTATGCCGATGTGGTATATTCCGCTGAATTGGATGCAAAACAGAAACAACTGGAATTTTTTCTGCGGAAATTTGAACCGGCAGTGATCCACCCGCCATTCCCGTCACCAAACCGCACCGGATACCGGAATAAAATCACATTATCCTGTGAAAACGGGGTTGCCGGATACCGGGCAGAGGATAATAAAACTCTTATTCCAGTGAATGACTGTGCGCTTGCACAAAAAGCAATCAGGGAAGCAATGGGGCAATATACCCCGTCCGCCAATCAGAAACGGGTGGTATTCCGCTGGACTCCGGCAGATGGTGTACACCGGACGGATGCGCCATCAGCACCCGCCTGTCTTACGGAACAGGTCGGACCGAATGGAAAAACATTCAAAGTGCCGCTTCCTTCCTTTTTTCAAGTGAATATGGCAGTTGCCAACGAATTGGCAAACCGTGTTCTCGGATACATAAAACAATTTCAGCCGGAATATCTTGTGGAATTGTACAGTGGATCCGGTATTTTTTCCATCCTTGCGGCGGAATGTCTGCCATCTCTCCATTGTACCGGTGTGGAACTGGATGGGGAAGCAGTCAGAATCGCAGCGGTCAATGCGGAAGGACACGGCGTTGCAGACCGATGCCGTTTTTACAGTGATGATGCCGCCTGTTTCCGTAAAAAACTGCGGAAAGGGCTTTCCCCGGAACAGACTTTGCTTCTGACAGATCCGCCGCGTACAGGAATGGCGAAAGAAGTCATTGCGGAAATTCTGAAATTCCAACCGGAACGGATCGTATATATATCCTGCGGTCCGGATATGTTACGGCGGGATCTGGATCTGTTATCAGGGCATTACCATGTACAGGAAACGGCATTGCTGGATATGTTCCCGTGTACCACCCATTTTGAATCCATTACATTGCTGGAGAAAAGACAATGAATGAAGAAACAGAAACGGATAATACAGGGCATCGTACGCGGATAAGAGGGAAATATTACCGTCTCGGACCGGAAGCATTTGATGATTATGAACTGCTGGAATTGCTTTTGAGTTATGCGCTGCCGCGCCGGGATGTAAAACCGCTTGCAAAACAATTGCTTCAGAAATATGATTCTCTGGGGAAACTGATTGATACTCCGGTGGATGAATTGGCAAAGATCAAAGGACTCGGCAATAATTCTGCACTTCTTCTGAAACTGGTCAAAGATCTTGCCATCCGCTATCTGGAACAGGATATTCAAAGTGAAGATATTATGAACACACCGGGTAAGATCGCCAATTTTGCCAGAGCGCGACTCGGCGGAATGAATGTGGAAGCCATGATGGTCTTGTTTCTCAACACTCAGAATACCTTGATCGATCATGAAATCATCAGCGAAGGCACGTTGGATCAGGTCAACGTATACCCCGCAGAAATCGCCAGAAAAGCATTGCTCTATCATGCAAAATCCATTATTCTCTGCCATAATCATCCGGGCGGATTAGTCCGACCATCCGAAGAAGATATCGCTTTGACAAGACAGTTGCGGGATATTTTGCGGACCATTAATATTTTTGTGCTGGATCATATTATTGTTTCCCGTTTCAATGTTTTCAGTTTGCGCAGGGAACAATCCAATATGCCAATGCGGGCAAGAATCCTTGATCCGCTTCCGGAATCTCACATTTGCGCAGAAACAGCAGGAGAATATAACTTATGATTTATGGTGTCGGTACCGATATTACAGATGTGGAACGGATCCGCAAAGTGTTTGAAAAACGCGGATGCCATTTTGCTCAAACCGTATTGACGGAAAAAGAAATCATGATCCTGGACGACCGGGCAGGCAAAGCGGAATTCATCGCCGGACGCTGGGCGGTAAAAGAAGCGTTTGCCAAAGCATTGGGTACCGGAATCGGTGAGTTCTGCTCTTTTGCCGAAATCGAGATTCTCCCCGGGCAGTCCGGTGCCCCGGAAATAACGGCATTGTATGGTAAGACAGCAGAAACGGTTCAGAATAAAGGAATCACGACATATCATATATCCATCAGCCATGAACGGGATTATGCAGTTGGATTTGTTGTTCTGGAAACAAATTGACAGATTTTTCCAATTTGTTTGAAATTTTGGTAATTTGTGGTATATTATAAGAACGATATAAAAATAACTAATCCGGTCAACCTATAGGAATGCCGGAAAATGCAAGGAAATATCTCTTATGAAACTTTCCGTAAACAAACATATGATCAGCGGGGAAGTAAGTACTCCGGGTTCCAAATCCCACACCATCCGCGCATTGGTCATCGCGACACTGGCGAAAGGTACATCCATTATCAAATCTCCTCTCGTTTCAGCGGACACACTCTCCTGTCTTTCTGCGGTTTCCGCACTGGGCGCATGGATCAAACGCGGTGATGACTCTGTTTGGACCATTTCCGGAACCGGCGGCAATATGCTTCAACCCGCTGCCGCTCTCAATATGGGTAATTCCGGAACCGGGATCAAACTCCTTGCTGCAATGGCTTCTCTTTCTCCCCATCAAATCGCATTCGACGGCGACGAATCACTCCGTTCCCGTCCCATGGGACCTCTGATGGAGGCATTGGCATTGCTCGGCGTGAAAAGTCTTGCTTCCGAAGGCGGCAAATGCCCCTTCCATGTCCAGGGACCGATGCAAGGCGGAGAAACACTTGTGGAGGGAAAATCTTCCCAGTATCTCAGCGCATTATTGCTCAGCGCACCGCTTGCCCCCAAAGATTCTGTGATTATTGTCAACCGGTTGAATGAAATTCCGTATGTCGATATCACTTTGGATTGGCTCCGGAATCAGCGCATCGTTTTCCGCAGAACACCGGATTACAGCCGGTTTGAAATCCCGGGCAAACAATCCTATAAGCCGTTCAGCGTACAAATTCCGGGTGATTTTTCCAGCGCATGTTTCCCGTTGGTTGCAGCGGCGGTCACCGGCGGCTCTCTCAAATTGAACAATCTGGATTTCACAGATTCCCAAGGCGATCAGAAAGTAATCGGGTTCATGGAACAGATGGGTGCAAAAATCATCCGCTCGAAAAATGGGATTCAGCTCAAAGCCGGTGCAAAACTCAAAGCCGTTGAATTGGATTTGAATGATACTCCGGATGCGCTCCCGATTCTTTGTGTTGCCGCAGCATGTGCCCAGGGACGCAGTGTTTTCAAAAATGTGGCACAGGCACGGATCAAAGAAACCGACCGGATCCACTGTATGAAAGTCGAATTGGAAAAGATGGGCGTCAAAATCGAAGAATTTGAAGACGGTCTTGCCGTGACCGGCGGAAAACTCCACGGTGCCGCAGTTGACAGTCATTTGGATCACCGCATTGCCATGTCTCTGGCAGTTGCCGGACTTGCGGTAGAGAATCCGAAAGAAACGACGGTCATCGACGGGGCAGAATGTATTGCCGTGACCTATCCCACATTTATCCGGGATTTCACAGCACTCGGCGGTGTATTTTACGAAAATTGATCACGAAAACGGATTTCGCCCGGCAGGAACCTGTGCAGGGCGATCATTCCATAAATTCTGCAAGTTTCTGCTTGAGAAAACTTCTTATATCGGCCAACCGTAAAGAGGGATCGTTATAACGCTTGAGCAGTCCGTTCAATGCATCTTTTGGCGAATCCTGCCCCGACAACCAGAGAGTCAAATATTTTTCCGCAAGGAAACGTTTTCCAAAGGTCAAACATACATAAATCAGGGAAGAATGATCATCCGTATGCTCATTGACCGGATTCATTCCATGGGCAATGAGCAAATCAAAGATCGCTTCAATACGTTCATCGGAAAAAGACGGTAATGCCTCATTCCAGGCGCGCAGTACAACCCTTGAAACAGAATAAACATTCCCGCCGCTGCAAAAAGTGGCATCTTTGATACACGCAGTCAGCACCTCCGCAGAAAACGTTTTGAGTTTTTCCAAATCAAGCGTGCAGCAAGCCCGTAATATTTCCGCATACTGTCTGTTTTCATAAATGAAAAGTAAATGTTCGATCAGGTCGCCCTCTGCATCCGAGTAATCACCGTAATATATTCTGCCGGTTTGATTAATCATTTGCCGTGCTGTCCGGTTATACTGATCTTTTTGCAAGGCATCCGCTCCATGTTCCAACAGATATATGACCGCGCCGACAGAAGTTTCCTGCACTGCCCTATGCAGAATCGACTGCAAATGATTCTGTTCGCAGGGTGAAAATCCATAATTTTCAATATAATACTTTAAATATTTCTGCTCCATAGGAGCCATCATCAGCACCGTATTGCCATCCTGATCCCGTTCAAACAGATCAACGCCCCGTTCCACCAGCTTGTCAATATGCTGCAAATTATCTGCATGAAATAAGGCAACTGTTCTGCCGCGGATATCTTTTGCCAATGGATCAGCTCCCCGTTGCAGCAGATAATCGAACACATCATATTTTGCAAGCATAAGTGGAACGATTCCTTTTTTATTGGAAGAATCAAGATATATTCCGGCATCACAAAGCAAACATATTATTTTCCCGATCCGGATAAATTTTTCATCGGTCCATTCGCCCAAAACGTTATTATTAAAAACCTCCAGCACGATATGTAAAAGAGAATTTCCTTTTATGTCACGGCAATTGACATCAGCCCCTTGAAGAAGAAAATAATTGACAAATTCAGGATGTACTGAACGAACCGCATAAAATAACACATTCTGATTTTTTTTATCCAAAGAATGAATTTCTGCTCCGTGTTCAATCAGAAAATCCAATGTCTTGAATTTCTCCGTAATATCAGGTGAATGGGATTTCAATACAAGTTGCAGAACCGAACATTGTTCCCGGTCAACCGTATGGATATCAGCACCGCGCTTAAGAAGATATTGCATAGTATCAAGATCCAAATTTTGCGCAGCCGCCGTAAACGGTGTGATCCCATGCACATTTTTTTCATTCGGATCGCAATCCCATTCTGTGACAAGATAACGGATCAATTTCCGGCGGTAATTGCGTACTGCACAGAAAAGAACGGAATCCCCGCCGGCAGTCTTCCGGGTAATGTCTGCCCCGCGCGATAACAGAAATTGGAACATTTCCAGATACCCCAAACTGACAGCGGCAGTCAATGCCGTTGAGCCGTATCCTTTATCGAAATTGATATCGGCACCTGCTGCAAGATCTTCTTCCACCAAATCGATCCGGTTCATTTCAACATGTGTCAATAAATCATAACTGGCCCTGCGGATCTGTTTATCCTTTTCTGCCACCGGATGATAAACAGGGGCGGCAACTTCCAAGCCCAAATGACGCCAATCGCTTGTTTTTCTTGAACTGTCGCAATCATTCTGTTCCCAGGGGATACCATTTTTCCGGTATTCCTCCGCAATACCGGTTGGTTCATCCATTTTACCGGTCTCTTCCGCTGACCGAATCCTGTCCAAACGGAAAGTACGGGCATCCTCCCGCAAATAACAATATGCAGCCACATACCAACCGTCAAAATAACGGAACAGGACTTCCGGCAGAATGTCTCTTTTCTGTACTTTTCCCGGCTGTTTTTCATATTCAATGGTAATGATTTTTCCATTGGTCAAACCGGAACGGATCGCTCTGTATATTTCATCCGGAATATTCCGGAGCTGCTCCGGTAATTCGGAATCATTAAAGTATAAAATTTGATCCGGCATATTCGGTCATTTCCCTTGAGGTAATTTCAAAAGTCCGGCAAAATTGGACTGAAAAATAATTGTTGATGAGATGAAAATGGCAGTTTGTTCCAGCGTCGCCACCTTATGGCTATGCCGTGACAAGGCGTGAGTTATTTCCCCCGGATCTGCGGCGGAACAAGCCTCTAACGCTCCGTTTTCAAATCCCAACAAGAGTTTTCCGGCATTTTTTGAAGACGTTTGAAATTGCCTCCCTTGTTTGAATAAAAGTGTATATACAACACCGGCTGACCTCCGTTATTTTCCAGAAGTCAGCCGGCATTGTTTTATGAGTGGAACGAAAAATTATTTCTTCGGTTCCAATTTGTCAAAGTGACAATACGGACGCAGGACTTCCGGGATTGTGACGGAACCGTCAGCCTGCAAGTGGTTTTCCAGGAATGCAATCAGCATACGCGGCGGAGCAACCACGGTATTGTTCAATGTATGAGCAAAATATTTGCTTTCTTTGCCGTTGACACGGATTTTCAGGCGGCGTGCCTGTGCATCACCGAGAGTGGAGCAGGAACCGACTTCAAAGTATTTCTTCTGGCGGGGAGACCATGCTTCCACGTCAACGGATTTGACTTTCAGGTCAGCCAGGTCGCCGGAGCAACATTCCAGAGTCCGCACAGGAATATCCATGGACCGGAACAGATCCACCGTATTCTGCCACAGTTTGTCGAACCATTCCATGCTGTCTTCCGGTTTGCAAATGACAATCATTTCCTGTTTTTCAAACTGATGGATACGGTAAACGCCGCGTTCTTCCAGTCCGTGTGCGCCTTTTTCCTTACGGAAACAGGGAGAATAACTGGTCAGTGTGATGGGCAGCTGATCTTCCGGAATGATCTGGTCGATGAATTTACCGATCATGGAGTGTTCACTGGTACCGATGAGGAACAGGTCTTCCCCTTCGATCTTATACATCATGGATTCCATTTCTGCAAAACTCATCACGCCGGATACCACATTGGAACGGATCATGAACGGCGGAATGCAGTACGTGAAACCACGGTCGATCATAAAGTCACGGGCATAGGTGAGGATCGCAGAATGAAGCTGTGCAATACCGCCCATGAGGTAATAGAAACCGTTACCGGCAACGCGGCGTGCGCTATCCAGGTCGATTCCGTTGAAGGATTCCATGATTTCAGTATGATACGGGATTTCGAAATCGGGAACGACAGGTTCACCGAAACGCTGGACTTCCACGTTTTCTTCATCGCTTTTTCCGATGGGTACGGAAGCATCAATGATATTGGGAATGACCATCATGATTTTGGTCAATTCTTCTTCCACCGTTTTTTCTTCGGCGGAAAGTTTTTCGATGGTGGCACCATCGGCAGCCATTTCCGCTTTCAGAGCTTCGGCTTCTTCTTTCTTGCCCTGTTTCATCAAACCGCCGATCTGTTTACCGGCGGCGTTGCGTTTTGCAAGAAGTGTCTGCACTTCAGTCTTGATCTGGCGGTTTTTTACATCCAGTTCAAGTACCTGATCCACCAGCGGGAGTTTGGCATCCTGGAATTTCTTCCGGATATTTTCCCGTACAAGATCAGGATTTTCGCGGATCAATTTAATATCGATCATGATTCAATCGTTCCTTTCTCAAAACTGGGGCATGGGGAATGCCTGAGCAAACTGGCGGACTTCTTCCTTGATTGCTGCCAATGCTTCGTCGTTATCTTTGTTTTTCACTGCACGGTCGATAAAGTCAGCGATCTTCAGCATTTCCGCTTCTTTCATACCGCGTGTGGTAACTGCCGGTGTACCAATACGGACACCGCTGGTGATCATCGGTTTTTCCGGATCGAACGGGATCATATTCTTGTTCAGAGTGATACCGGCTTTATCGCAAGCGATCTGCACTTCTTTACCGGTTGCGTTTTTCGGACGGAGGTCAACCAGCATCAGGTGGTTGTCTGTACCGCCGGAAACAATACGGTAGCCGAGACGTGTCAATTCGTCAGCAAGAACAGAAGCGTTTTTCACCAACTGTTTCTGATAGGCTTTGAAATCATCGCTCATCGCTTCTTTGAAGCAGATGGCTTTTGCCGCGATAACGTGCATCAGCGGTCCACCCTGCAAGCCGGGGAAGACTTTGGAATTGATCGCTTTGATGTATTTTTCTTTGCAGAGGATCAAACCGGAACGGGGACCACGCAGAGTTTTGTGAGTTGTAGTTGTGACAACATCGCAATAGGGAACGGGAGAGGGATGAACACCAGCGGCAACCAGACCGGCAATGTGTGCCATGTCAACAAACAGATAAGCGTTTGCTTTGTCTGCAATCTGACGCAGACGGGCAAAGTCGATCACGCGGGGATAGGCAGATGCACCGGCAAGAATCATGCGCGGTTTACATTCCATAGCAAGGCGTTCCACTTCATCATAGTCGATGGCTTCCGTTTCCTGGGAAACACCGTAGGGAACGATGTTGAAGAGTTTGCCGGAGAAGTTCATCGGATGACCATGTGTCAGGTGTCCGCCGTGGTCAAGACTCATCGCCAGAACCGTATCGCCGGGGTTCAGCAATGCAAAATACACTGCCATATTTGCCTGAGAACCGGCATGGGGCTGAACGTTGGCAGCTTCTGCGCCGAACAGTTCACATGCACGCTGGATTGCCAGTTTTTCCACTTCGTCAACGAATTCGCAACCGCCGTAGTAACGGCGTCCGGGATAACCTTCTGCGTATTTGTTGGTGAGAACGCTGCCCTGTGCGGCGCGGATCGCAGTGCTGGTGAAGTTTTCAGAAGCGATCAATTCGATACCGTCGTTCTGACGGGCTGCTTCTGCATCGATCCATTTTGCGATTTCGGGGTCAGCACTGCGGATTGCAGCAATATCATCATAGGATTTCTTTTCCACTTTTTCCAGGCGGCGGAGATGGCGGACATCGCCGGAGAAGGGAGTGGCGATCCATGTTTTCAGGAAAGCAACAGCTTCTTCTTCTGTGATGTGGTCAGCAGGAAGAACCAGGACGTTGGAGCAGTTGTGTTCGCGGCTGGATTTCACAACGCGTTCGTTGTAAGCAACAGCAGCGCGG
>JAFVSW010000240.1 GCA_017503545.1 Lentisphaeria bacterium
AGATTGTTGATGAGATGAAAATGGTAGTTTTGTGCGTGGCTACCCTGTGGGTAACCACCCAAAACGCCCCGTTTTCAGATCGCAACAAGAGTTTTCAGGCATTTTTGAAGACTTTTGAAATTGCCTCTATAACAAACAAATTGCAATATTCAATGAGGTAATTTCATAAGTCCGGCAAAATTTGACTGAAAAAGGATTGTTGAAGAGATGGAAATGGTAGTTTGTATGTGGCTACCCAGTGGGTAACCACCACAAACGCTCCGTTTTCAGATCTCAACAAGAGTTTTCAGGCATTTTTGAAGACTTTTGAAATTGCCTCTCAAGGAAAGGATTTTTATTATGCTTCAATTACTGGCTGCAACGTCCAATAAAAACAAAATCCGCGAATTTCAGGAAATGTTTTCTGAAGCCGGAAATAATGTCTTGATCGTTTCCCCTGCTACATTCGGCGGACTCCCGGATATCGTTGAAGACGGTACCACCTTTGAAGAAAATTCCGCCATCAAAGCACAAAAGGCTTCCCATTACGCCGATATGGCGGCTTTCGCCGATGATTCCGGATTGGAAGTCGATGCGCTCAATGGAGAACCCGGCATCAATTCCGCCCGTTACGCCGGACCCGATGCTACGGATGCAGACCGGATTGCGAAACTGTTGGAAAATCTCAAGGGCAAAACAAATCGCAAAGCCCGTTTTGTCTGCGTCATCTCTCTGGCATACCGGGGCAATCTTGTGGCTCAATTCCGCGGCGAAGTCTCCGGCACAATCACCGATGCCCCCAAAGGCAGCAACGGGTTCGGCTATGATCCCGTATTCATTCCCGATGGATACGATAAAACATTTGCGGAATTGGGCCCCGAAGTCAAAGATGCGATCAGCCATCGCGGCAAAGCATTCGCACTCGCCGCCGAATTCGTAAAACAGGAACTCTCCACAATGGATGATTTTGAATTCGTATGAAAAAATTTACATGGCTGCTTTCCCTGTTTTTGATTTCTACCGGATTACGCTCTGCCGATCCGGTATTGATCGATTTCTCCGGATCTCTGCAAAAAAATACAACTTATTCCTTCAGTATCCGGACCAATCAAACCAGGAACTGCGAAATGAAATTGCCCGGTATCAACCGGCATCCCGTCCGCCGGGATACACAGGAAATCTTTTGCAAGGGAGATTTGTACCTCCATCCCGAAGAATTGGATACATCCAAACGAACAGTTTATGATCTGAAACTTACGGCACTCTATGGCAATCTGAATTCCATCCGTCAGGATTTCCCCCAACTTTCCGGCAGAACGATACGTATTACGGTTGAATCCGGCAAAGCCTCCTTCCGTTTGATTCCCGAACGCAGAAAATGGGCGTTGGAAGATGCCGTTCTCGGCGGCGCATCGACCGGAAAAAAGCAGGATGACAACACACTCTCTCCGGAAGCGGAACGTATGCTCCGTGCCATGTTCTCACCATTATATGATCCGCTGTCCAATTACATGGGACTCCAACGGAAAATGGAACCGGGCAAACATGTTCCAATGAATAACGCACCGATCATTTCTGCTTTGCTTGAACGCGGTATCCATGCGGAGAATGCCACAATCAAATCCTTTGCGGAATACGCCGGTTCCACCTCCATCAACCGGATCCCCGTCCATCGGGTCAATCTGATTGCACAAGGCGACCGGATCCCCGGTTACGATTTCAAATTTGAATTATCTCTGATGATCCCCGCAAAGAAAAAACATGCGCTCCACGGTCCCATGCGTATTTCCCGGAAAACCATGGAAATTGTATCTGCAATTCTGCCGGAGGACAACCCGTTTTTCGGCGGCATGATTCTGGAAACGGTCTCCAATGATATGACAGATATGTTTATTATCCCTTCCGATTACTGAATATTGGAAAATATGAAACATTTTCGGGAAGAAATAACAGGAAATCCCGTTTTCTCTCCCTTGAAAAAATATTTTTGTAAGTTAAATTAGAAATCGTAAAAGACTTACAAATTTTACAATTTGAAGTGCAAAGGTAACAAAAAAATAAACTTGCAAAAATAAACGCAAAGGTTGCAATCTATTATGGATAACATCATCTCCTTACAACATATGCCCGTAAATGCGGTGAAACTGCAAGGCATTCTCGGTAAAAAACTTCATAACTCCATCATCAACCGGTTGAACAAAATCAATTATCGGAATATGGTCGATATCTTCCGGTACCGGAATGAGACGGATGACCGTTGGCGTTGCGAATTCTGGGGGAAAGTCGTCCGTTCCGCCATCTGGAGTCTCCGTTCTGAAAAAAATCAGGAATTGGAAGACCGGATCCATGAAACGGTACGTGATATGTTGTCAACCCAGACGGAAGACGGATGCATCAGTTCCTATCCGGCAGAACGGCAGCTCAAAGCATGGGATATTTGGGGCAGAAAATATGTCATGATCGCCTTGCTCCGTTATTACGATACCCTCAATCCGGATCCCCAAGTCAAAAACGCATTGGTGCGGATGCTGGATCATCTGATTGCACAACTCAATGGTAAGCCGTTGCAGGAATTCGGACAACACAACGGTCTGGCGGCATGTTCCATTCTGGGGGCAATTGTCGGAATCTATCGGATTTCCGGCGAAAAACGCTTTCTGGATTTTGCAAAAAAACTCGTGGATGCCGGATGCTGTTCCAAACACAATATCTTTGAAGAAGCACGCAAAGGAACTCCGCCGTGCAAACTTGCCAACGGAAAAGCGTACGAAATGATGAGCTGTTTCCAGGGGTTGGCTGATTATTATGTATACGACCCGAAACCGGAATACAAAGAAGCAATCCTCAAATTCTTTGATGCAGTCCGGACGCAGGAAATCTTCATCACCGGCGGCGGCGGAATGTTGGACGTAGTGGGCGAATATTGGTATAATGGCAAACAGAATCAAACCAGATGGGATGCCGGAGCCATCGGCGAAACATGCGTAACGGTCACGTATCAACATTTATGCGATGCCGTGATGCGCTTGACAAACACTCCTGTCCCCGCAAATGCCGCCATTCACACCGCATGCAATGCCTTGCTTGGGGCAGGAAGCGATAACGGACGTTTCTGGTGTCATGCCAACCCGACTCCCCTTTCCGGCGCAGCATCAAAAGTCCCTGCCGTAGATCAGATGATGGGACAGGGTACCGACTCGTTTGATGGTCATGACTGCTGTCTTGCCCAGGGACCGGAAGGGCTTGCGCTGGCTGCAATGAATGTGGTCATGCGTACATCAAATGATGCTTTAGTCCTCCATTATTATGAGCCGATGGAAATCGATCTTGCTGACCTTTTCGGCACAGCAGGGACACTTGTTATTCAAAGTGAATATCCGTTTGACGGCTCTGTTTCCATGAAACTGAATCTGGAAAAGGCTGCTGAATTTGAAATACAATTACTTGTTCCCGCTTGGCAAAAAACTCCGTTACAGGTCAATGTAAACGGTCAGATCTATACCGGAACACCCGGCGAATATCTCCATATCAAACGGGAATGGGTGGATGGCGATACGATTCAATTTAATTTGGACTTCTCCATGCGGCGCGAAATCTCTCCGGATGGAAAATTCAAAGCCTTCCTTATCGGTCCTATGGTTCTGGCACGGGATTCCCGGTCCGGCAATCTCAACGATCCTCCGCCGGATGATCTGCAATACACCCGCTGCACCGATGAGCAGTACAAGGGATGGGCGCATTTTATATGCACTCTTTCCGATGGAACAAAGTTATGCGATTACATTTCGGCAGGAAATTATTTCCTCCCCGGCAATCTTCTCCGTGTCTGGCATGACATCAAGTAAAAAAATATGATCGACTTATCCAAAACAACTTCAACAACAGGATGCGAGTTTTATTCCGGATATTCCAGTCTGAACCCCGGAATAAAATTCGCCGGTGATGCCGAAAACTGGAATCTGCTTCTCCCTGTTTCCGGGACTGCGTTCCTGAAAATGGGAGAAACAGGTAAACTCCAACTTCTTCCCGGTCATTTGTATCTGCTGCAGCCCGGACAACAGCGTCAGTTCTCCATCCGGGAACCATGGCATACGTATTGGAGTCATTTCAATCTGGATGCCCATTTACAATACAAACCGGAGTGGAATCAGATTCAGCCAGGTATTTTTTCCGTAGAACTCAATGCGGCGGAAATCAGTAAGTTGATTGCTGTTTTTTCAGAGATCCAAACATTATGCACAGATCGGATCCCCGGATGGTACCGGTTGGCATATTGTCTGACACAGGAAATCATTTTGCGCGGCAATATGGTCAATCAAAAAAACAGGATCTCCGGGATTGCCGCAAGTTTATTGGAACCGTTGGAACAAAATCGATCCGTCAAAGATGCGGCGAAACAGAGTGCATTGTCAAAAACTGCATTTTACCGGCAATTCCAGAAAACGTTCGGCAATTCTCCGGCGGCATATCGGGAACAGCGTTTGATGAATCAGGCGCAGGCGTTACTGGAAGAAACAACGCTCACGATCAAAGAAATCGCCGATCAATTAACATTCGCCAATCCCGCCTATTTCGCCACACGGTTCCGGAAACATTTCGGAATGACTCCCAAAGAATACCGTGCAAAATTCGCATTGAAATCGGATCTTTTATAAAGGGGCTTCAGGAATTTTTGTGGGTATGATTTGAGTGTAAATTCGATGGTGTCAGTTTTTTGTGACTTGACAAAACTTTAACCAACAAGTATATTAACGAAGAAAGGCTTGAGAATGATTATAAATAAAGGTTTTTACCCGCAACAATTCCCGAAGGATCGTTTTTTTTGTAAATAAAAATATCAAAATGGAGAATAGACAATGAAAAAGGCTCCCGCATCATTTTCACGCAAGAAAACAAAACTGAAACTCTTTACGCTTATCGAACTGCTTGTTGTAATTGCCATTATTGCCATTCTTGCAGCAATGTTGTTCCCCGCATTGAGCAAGGTGAAAGGGCAGGCACAGGAAACAAGCTGCACCAACAACCTGAAGCAATTGGCGCTGGGATGCTCCATGTATGTTTCAACATATAATGATTACTTTCCTAAGGTTTTTGATTCCAAAACAAGAGGTACATGGGTCAATGTCGTATACCCCTTCGTGGTCGGGAAAGGTGATCTGCCGGAAGGAACGGCGCAAATCCCGCAGTCACAAGTAAGCAATTTCCGCTGTCCAAGCTCTCCGCAAAAAAAGAATGACTTTTATTCGACCCGCCTCTCTTACGGCTTGCATTACTACATTTCGGGACAGAAAATCAGCAAGGTGACACGTCCGACGGAACATATGTTTTTTGGTGAAAGATATTTTAATTCTTCGGGTTGTTACCATGTATCCTCCCGTACAGAAGTCGCATTGCGCCATCCGGTTCAAACCGCGAATGATGGAGGCTACGAAACGGCGTGGTGGAAGGCAAATTGGGCGGTCAGCAAAGCAAGGGCGGGAATGGCAGCGGTTGCAGGCAATGTCCGCTCATTGAAAGCATATTATTACGGTTACGCCTATTATAAAGGTGGCGGTCCGACCCAATTGAATTGTCTGCCGTGGAACAATGATTTAGTACAAAATCCGGTATCACCGTTTTAACACTGGAATGGAATTATGAAAAAAACCTTATATTCAACAATATTATTTCTTTTGACCTTATCCTGTTTTGCTCAAGGTTATAAGGCATATAAGATGTTCAAAGCTCCGGTTCTTGATGGAGAACTCAACGATACCGTTTGGGAATACATGGATGAAAAACGTGGATTCTTCCAATTCAAAAGTAACGTTTATGTTTTGGAACGGGAAACTAAATTCCGGATTGGATATGATAATGAAAAACTTTATCTGGGAATCACTTGCGGTGAACCAATGCCGGAAAAAATCGTTGCTCACGACAATACCCGTGACGGGTTATGGAGCGATGACGCCATTGAATTCTTCTATCTGCCTGCGGGAACCGATAATTATATGCAGATCGTCATCAACGCAAAAGGGGTTATCTGGGCGAAGCGGGAAAAAGATTTGAATACAACCGATGCGGAAAAAGCCGGGAAGGCGGCAACAAAAATCGGAAAAAATTACTGGAGTCTGGAAGCGGAAATTCCTCTTGCAGTTTTGGATCCGTGGAAAAAATGTGCTGACGGCGGCACATTTCTGATCGGCAGAACCGTTATGACGGGGAGCGCAGAGGATCGTTTAAGCAGTTGGCCCATGGTGGGCAACAGAGGCTATGGCAGCAAAGAATGTTTTGCAAAAATCCAATTGAGTCCATTCCATGGTTCTGCCACAGAAAATGTGGCATTGAATGCTGAATATGACTCCTATTTTTATAATGAACTTGCAAAAGCCGCAAGAACAAAACCGACACAGGCGGAAACTGCAAAATTCGGTCACACGGATGATTTCCAAAAACAGGAAGAACTCCGGAAAGAGATCCGGCGCATTCTTCCCGTTTTGCAAAAAGACCGCCGGAAACAGAAAGCGTATTACAAACGGTGGATCGAGCAGAAATATCTGGCTCAGATCATCAGCCGGAAATTGGATATTCCCATTGAGACAAAAGACTGTAATGCTGTGGTTAAAGTCAATGGCGTTCCGGTAAAAAATGGTGCAGCAGTGATTCGGGAAGGAATCAGTGTGATCACGGTGGAAACAGAATCAACTGGCGCGGCACCTCAATTCCGGATCAAGAAAAACGAGGTATCCGGAAACTGGAAATATTATCCCGGAACCAATCCGGTATTTCTGAAACCGGAATGGAATGACAGCAAGTGGGAAATCGCTCAAAATAAGAACGGCTGGATTTCTGCACAAAAAGGCAAAACAACGTTCCGGCAATTGATCATCTGGAACGAAACACCATTCGGTACGATGTCAACCCACTGGCCACGGGTGAAAGTCCTGGAATTTCCTCAAGGGGCATTGGAAGTGATGCTGTTTCACATCTATTCTCCCTTCCAATTTACCTGGAACGATTATGAACAGAGAATCGATTTGCCGGAAGGTTTTGAAATTCTCAATCCGGTAAAGGTTCCCTCCTGGGGGAACTGGAGCCCGAAATCCATGAAACAGGAAAAGATCGTCCGCGACGGCAAACCTTATATCCGCTATACGTTACGCTATGATGTCAAACGGATTCCTGCAGGAGTTGCCTATTACAACTATCTGCCGGTCAAACACCATTCCTTTGGAAAACCGGGGGATCAATTCAACATTTATCTTGCACGGAAAGCAAACGGCAATGTCAGCGAAATCGAATCCGTTCTTCCGGCAAAACTGCTTCCGCCGATCAACGGAAGAAAACTGAAGAAACTCAAAATTCAATTCTATACATCTGCGCCCTATCTTCATGGTGCCGGAACGACGGCAACGCTCCGGGAAGCAGAAGAAATTTACGCGGCAACGGTAAAAGCCGGCGGCAATCAATTTGTGATCGGCTCCAGAAGACCTTACTTTGCAGAAATGGCAAAAATTTGCCGTAAACTTGGCGCAAATGTAATCTTGAACGCCAATAACTATCCGGTTTGGGGTACTACCATCCCCGGCGAATTGGCAAAATTGCTCCGGAAACCCGGATTTGAATGTCGGGGTTTCAATGGTAATTCATGGGCAGCCGAAAGACGCACAAAAACGCAAAAAATGTATTGTCCATCCAAAGTATTGGGTGATGGAAAAAAAGAATTTATGGCAGCGGTAAAAGCAGATTATGAAACGCTGATCAAAAAATCTTATCCCTGCGATGGCATTTTCTTGAACTGGGAACAGTTTGTTTTCCCCGGAAAAACCTCCGTACTCAAGGGCAATGGCGACGGCGCATACTGTTTCTGTCAAACCTGCAAAGAAGCATTCGGCAAATATAAAAATATCCCCGATGCAAAAAATCTTTCCGATGACGAAATTTACCGCCGGTATAAAGAGCAATTCACTGATTTCCGCAATCACCAGAGTGCAAAAATCCATGGTTTGATCCGGGATATTCTCCTTTCCATGGGGCAATCCGATATATTTTACTGTCAGACTGCCAATAAGGCATATTGGAAAAATGCCGCCGGAACCCTCGATCAACTCTTTGTCGGCTGCCCGGGCAACCCGACAGCCAATGCAAAATGGCAGAAGTTCATCGACGACAGTATGGAATTTTTCCGGACGATAGTAAAAAAAGACCGTTTTATCGGACAACGTTTCACCTATTTCACCGCCGGTTATAATGTGAAAGAAGGATGGAAAAAAGGCTGGGTTCTTTCCGACAGCGGAATTCTGGAACCGAACACATGGAAAAATCAAATCATCCGCATGTTTGCCTCTGTCCATGGCGGTGTAGACCTGGGCGCACCGTATACGCTTGTTTCCGGGATCAATTATTATATCGGAGAAGCCACCAGACTGTGTGCGGAATACGAGGACTATTTCTATCACGGGAAACGGAATGATAAACTGGCAGACTCAAAACAGATTGCTTATCCGAATCTTCTTGTGCTGACTCTGGGCAGTAAACGGCTTGTACTTGCATTCAATGAAACCGATAAACCAATACGTGCCACAATCCGGAACCTGAAATTGGCTCCCGGACAGAAAGGGATCATCTGTAATTCAAAAAGAAAACTTGCAGATCCCTCCAACGTGTCAATTGTTATTCCCCCGCAAGATGTTATAGCAATCAATATTTTTTGATCAGAAAGGACTTTGAATTATGAAAAAAACAATCACCTTCTTGATGATATCCGCTGCCATGTTCACGCTCTCGGCTGAAACAATCAAACTGGAATTCCAAAATAACAATGGTTTTGAGCAGACAACACCGAAAGGTCAGATCAAACTTTGGACGTATAACCCGTACAGCAAAACATTCAAAGGCGGGGGAACTATGACTTCCATTCCCAATGGGTATAAAGGAAAAGCCGTAAAATTGAAAAGTCTGGATGGACAGAGAATCTATTTTTACAGTGCGAAAGCAGCCAAAATAAAAGAGGGAAAGGATACTGTTAAAATCTCTCTCTGGTGTAAGGGAAAAGGAACGCTGCAGATTTCCCTTTACGGGTATACCGCTGCCAATAAAAACGTCGGTGGTTGGGATGGCAAAAAGATTGCCGTTGATGCACCGGAATGGAAACAGTATACCTGGTCGATCCCATTGAAAACATAAGGAAAAAATATCACCAATATCAGAATTGCCCCGGGTATCTTCGGCGCAACAGATCTGGAAATTGATGAATTTGAAGTTGTGATTGAACGGCTGGTCGATTAAAAACCGTCGATTTGAACAGTGAATCAGATAAGAGTCACTTATATAAAAACGTCTTCCAATCATGATACGGGATGCAGATGTATGCAAGATGGTTTGCACACGCCCACGAAAAATATCCCAGCATGAATGTGGATAATATCCGTGCCGGAATTGATGCGGTGAAATGCTTACAGTATCGGTCCCCGCCTGACTTTTTGACGTTTTTTCAAAACGATATCGGGGAATGACGTTGAAAAGTTGAGAATACATGCTAATATAATACATCGTTCGGGGTTTTCGGGTTAAATATTAAAGATTCAGGCGTTTTTAATATATAATAACCGATCCCGGAATTTTCAATTAACTCCGGTAATTTTTACCGGACAGTAGAGGGTAGATATATGGAAAAAAATCCAAGATCCCGGGCGTTTGTCATACCTCCATTCGAGGACGGAGACCGGGTTGTCTTCTTCGGCGACTCCATCACGCGCAATGGTGAAGGCATCACAAGAACGGCGGCATACTATCGGACAATGTTTCCGGAAAAAAAGATTCGCTTCTTTAACATCGGTATTTCCGGATCCACTGTTGCGGCGGCACACATCTTCTTCGATGATTGGCTTGCACCACTCCGTCCGACGCATGTTGTCCTAGCGTTCGGCGTGAACGATGCGGCATCCGCAATTGTCACAGGCAAGACCAATGAAATGGAGGCTGAGAAACGGAAGGCGGACGATGCCATTACCCGGTTCGAGTCCGAATACGAACGTCTCATTGAGCGCATTCTGAATATCGGTGCCGCAGTGGCGGCGATCCGCACCCCGACGCCCTATGACGAAGGAGCTTCCGGACAGGACATTTCGCAGTTCGGGCGAGGTGCCGCGCAGAGGCGAATCGCCGACTCCGTCCGCAGTATCGCTCAAAGCTGTTCACTTCCGCTCGTGGATGATCACGCTTTCCTCAGTGCCCGGCTGGCATCGGGAGAGGATTTATTCAACGATGACCACGTTCATCCAAACGAACGGGGACAATGGCGGCTGGCGGAGAACTTGCTCAGAGCGCAGGGATTGGCTTTGGACGACTTCCGCCCGTTCTCCGAGGTCGCAGCGGAAGCGAAGCTTGCTGTCTGGCAAGAAATAGCGAACAAGCTGACCTTCATCCCATCGACCGAATGGCTGATCCTTCATGGCGAAACTCTTCCCACAAACGAAAAGATTGCCAGAGTAAAAAAATGGCTGGCCTGCAACGAGGGAAAGGCGGACGTGCATCCTGCATTTGTGCTTTTTTCCCGCGAATATCTTCTCAGTAAGCCGCGGGAAGCGGAACTTCGCGCAGAAGAAGAGAGAACCGCTATGGCAGCCTTTACAACGGACGGATCGGATACTGGGCTTATAGTGCCGACTGGAAATATATGAGGAAACAGTGCACAGGGAATTCCGTGTTGTGCAAAGCGGATTCAGAACATTATCATTGTTCACCGGATGATGTAACGCAATATCTTCCTGATTCACATTCAGATAAGATCAACTTATATAAAAACGTCCTCCAATCATGGAACGGGATGCAGGTCGTTTCACCTTTCATTGTGGTAAACGGAATATGAATAAAGGTTTTTACCCGCAACAACTCCCGAAGGACCTTTATAAAAATCGGCCTGTCCGGCTGTTCGCGTTTGAACGGATATCATCCGGCGTTCCGGCGGCAACAATACGGCCGCCAGCATCTCCGCCGCCAGGCCCCATGTCGATCACATAATCCGCATTGCGGATCAGGTCAAGATCGTGTTCGATCACAACCACTGTGGCACCATGATCAATAAGCTTCTGAAACACATTCAACAAGGTCTGCACATCCAGCGGATGCAAGCCGATCGTCGGTTCATCAAAAACAAACAACGTTTCTGATTGCATTCTGCCGATTTCACTGGAAAGTTTCAAACGCTGGGCTTCTCCACCGGAAAGCCCCGGTGTTTCTTCCCCTAAAGTCAAATAGCCAAGTCCCAATTTTTCCAATGTGTGTAAACGATCACGCACCGTTTTCATCTCATCACAGAAAACAGAGGCAGTATGAATATCCATATCCATCACTTCCGGCAGAGTACGCCCCTCCCCCTGTTTAGTGATATAACGAACTTGACCACATTCCAGGCTGTATCGGGTTCCCCTGCATTTTGGACAGGGAATATTCACATCCGGCAGAAATTGCACATCCAGATCGATTTCCCCGGTCCCATCGCACACCGGGCAGCGTAATTTCCCCGTATTATAACTGAAATCTCCAGCTTTGTAACCTCGTTCTTTCGCATCCGGCGTTCGCGCATAGATTTTCCGCAATTCATCATGCACATTGGCATACTTGGCAACCGTGGAACGGACATTGATCCCGATCGGCGTGGCGTCAATGAGTTTCACTTGTTTGATACCGCACGGGTCTACCTGTTTGATATGAGCCGGCAACACAGTTCCGTCGATCGCCGCTTTCAAACCGGGAATCAGACTTTCCAATATCAATGTGGTCTTGCCCGATCCGGAAACACCCGTCACAACGGTAAAACGGCCTTTCGGAATCTCAACAGATAATGGCTTGACGGTATGGATCGCACCCGTTTCCAGATGGATCGTTCCCAGTTCAAATAAACCACCGGTATAACCGGGACGGCTCAATTTCGCAGTGCCGGATAAAAACGGACCGATCATGGATGCCGGATTATGCACCGCATCCGCCAGCGCACCTTGCGTAATCACCTGTCCGCCCCCTGCCCCGGCTTGCGGTCCCATTTCGATCAACCAATCCGCTTCCGATAAGATTTGTGTATCATGATCCACAAGAATGACGGAATTCCCGTCGGCAATCAAATCGCGCATCACCCCTTTCAAGCCCTCAATATTCGCAGGGTGTAACCCGATAGACGGTTCATCCAGCACATAAAGTACACCCGTTGTCCGATTGCGCACCGCACGTGCCAACTGCATCCGCTGGCGTTCCCCTGTGGATAATGTGGATGCTGCACGATCCAATGTCAAATAATCCAACCCCAGATCCATCAGCCGTTTTGCCGCAGAAAGAAAAGATTCACAAATATTTTGCGCCATTTCCTGCATGGGATCGGGCAGAGAGGCAGGAACTTTCTGCACCCATTCAACCAATTCACACAATGTCATCCGGCAGGCATCCGCAAGAGAAATTCCCAGAATACGCGGTGCGCGTGCCGCTTCCGAGAGACGGGAGCCGCCGCACTCGTGGCAAACATCTTCTTTCAGAAAACGTTCCACCCGTTTCATACCCGATTCGTCTTTCACTTTCGATAACGCATTTTCAACAGTATGAATCGCACTGTAATACGTAAAATCCAATTCACAGGCATCTTGAGAATTTTTCGCCTTATAAAAAATATGTTTCTTTACCGCCGGACCATCATAAACGATTTCTTTTTCTTCCGGTGTCAAATCACGGAACGGTACATCGGTACGCACTCCCATGGCACGGCAAACATCCACCATCAACGACCACATCAACGAATTCCACGGGGCAACCGCTCCATTGTCAATCGTCAATGATTCATCCGGAATCAACGTGGCACGGTCAACCGTACGAACAATACCCGTCCCGTCACACTTGCGACACGCGCCCTGACTGTTGAAAGACAGATCTTCTGCACCCGGCGGGTAAAATACAGCGCCACATTCCGCACAACGTAAACTCTGTTCTGCCGCAACTGCCAGCGTGGGTTCATGATAATGTCCCGCCGGACACGGGTGACTGGCTAGACGGGAGAACATCAAGCGCAAACTGTTCAATAATTCCGTGCCGGTCCCGAATGTGCTGCGAATCCCGGGAACACCGGGCCGTTGATGCAATGCAAGGGATGCCGGAACATACAATACTTCATCCACCTGCGCCCGACTAGCCTGTGTCATACGCCGACGGGTATACGTGGATAACGATTCCAGATACCGCCGGGAACCTTCGGCATATAACACCCCCAATGCCAATGAGGATTTTCCGGAACCGGACACACCGGCGATCCCGACGATTTTATTCAGCGGAATATTAATATCTATATTTTTCAAATTATGTACCCGCGCACCGCGGACGATGATCTGATCAACAGGCTTTTCTTTCATATTACATTCATTCCATAAATAATGTTCAAATACACAGAAACTATACACCGGAAAAATAAATTGTCAATCTCAGGAACACTCCAATTTGCATTTTTATCTTTTCTATGCTACATTACTTAACGAAAGGAGACCTACCCCATGAAGAATAAATATGTTCTGCTCTTGCTGTGCCTGATCTGCCCCATCATAATGTCCGCATTGGATTGCTCGGTCTGTAATAAAAAAATCCGCGGTAAATATATCAAAACGGAAAAAGATGTATTCTGTTCCAGAAGATGTTATCTCTCCACACGCCCGACATGCGCCGAATGTGGCAGAAAATGCGAAAAACAAGTATTCACTTTCATGAATAAAATGTTTTGCAGCAGACAATGTATGCACAGCAAATTCCGTTGTTATACCTGCAGTCAAGGTGCTGACAATATGATTGGACTTCAAACCGTGGAAGGCAAACAAGTTCTGATCTGTCCTTCTTGCCATAAACGCAAACGGTGTTATTACTGTTCCATGCCCGAAGACGGTGCAAAATTGAGAGATGGACGCCATATCTGCCGGATATGCAGAAAAACAGCCATTACCAATCATAATGAGATCCGCCGGATATTCCGACAAGTCCGCCGTAACATGGGAATCTGGTTCGGATACGATCAAAAACATCCCATCGAATTAAAAATCGTCTCGATTCAGGAATTATCACGCCGTTCCGGTTCCATCTATCTGCCAGCCGATGGCAAACGCATGGCATTGATGAATCATGAACAGCAAATCACGGAAAAACGCTATATTACGGGCAAAAAAGAACGCTATGTTTCCAAAGAACGCTGTCGGATTTTTATTCTGGAATCGATCCCGCAAACATTGCTTGCCGATGCGTTGGCACACGAATTGACTCATGATTATCTCCGGCACAATAAAGGAAAAGTCACAGATTTGGCAAACGAAGAAGGCTTTTGTGAACTGATGGCATCTCTCTACAATGAGAAAATGGGAAATCGACATCTGAACAAACGGAAAGATCAGCAATCCGATCCAGTATACGGTGACGGCTATCGTAAAATGCGGAAAATTTACGAACGTTCCGGCAACAATTGGCGCCGCGCCCTGAACACCATCAAAGCCGACAAGCAAAATTATAAGAGGTAATTTCAAAAGCACGGCAAAATTCGACTGAAAAAAGATTGTTGAGGAGATGGGAATGTCAGTTTATTCCGACGTTGCCTTATGGCTATGCCGTTGATTGACAATGTAATATGTCATTCAAAATCAATGTCCGCGATCCGGAGAATGTTGTTTACATTACGGTCAACACGCTGTGCCGGATCCGCATAACGGAACTGGAATGTCAACAGCGCTGTCTGACCCGCATACGCAGAAATATCCGCTTTGCAATCTTCCCATTTTTCCGTATTCTCCATCGTCTTACGGAATACATCAACACCGTTCAGTTGTACAGAAAATTCCATCGGAACATTTTTTAACGTATGTTGCAATGCCAGGGAAAAACGTAAGTTTTTTGCTCCAGCCGGAATCTTTGCCAGGCGTGACGCATATTGTCCATGCAAGCCGCATCCCAAACTTAATGTGTGTTTCTGCGCGCCCGCAAAACGGAAACGGGACATGCCGCCACCCATATTGAAGTAATAACTGCGATATCCAACCGAAGCCGGTAAGCCATTCACATTTTCATAACCACAAGTCCAATTCTTCGTCTGCATCGCTTTCCGGTCAACCGGCAAAGAATCGTCTTTATATACCGCAATCAATGATACCGGATATGACGCTTGGAACTTTAACTCTGAACCATTGATTTCCGCGCTTTTGCCGTTAAGAAACACATACAACGGTTTTTCCCGGAAACGGATCAAGCCCGTACATTCTTTTACGTTTTTGGAATCAATTTGCACTTCCGACCAATTATGCTGACTGCGACTGCGCGTAATCACACTGTTTTCCGGCAGTTGTTCCAAATTGAAACGGGGTGTCCTTTTCTGTTTCTTCACAAATCGGTACATTTTCGCCGGATCAAGTCCGATCGCTCTGCCCCTGTTATCATACGCAAACCAGCCGGGAATCTGATATCCGGGCAAACCGGTGCGGACATTTTGATAAATCCCCAACAGCACATTCTTTTTGCTATCAGTATACGCATAACCGAATGGCATTTTCCGGAATTGGAAAAATCCATTTTTCGCGGAACGGTAATACGCCAATGCTTCCGGCTCCCAACGGTCCGGCGGTAAAGCGTTGAACAGTTTCTCCCGAATGAATAATTTTGCCCGTTCATTATGCCATTCGGAAACAAGATTTTTTTCTCTGCCAGATGGAGAGAAATCCGCCAAAACTTCCGGCAATGTGGCATAATACACATTGCTCAAAGGTTGATCCACCGTCATTGTCTCCCGTGACCAGAAATAAGAACCATACAATGCACCACGCAAGGGATGATTGATCCGGACCTCTTTATGTTTCATGGCATTTTTGCCTTCCCAGGTATAAAAAATGTATGGAATCAGCCATTCACCATTATATTCTGTCATCAAAGAAAGTTCGGGATTTTCTTTCCGTAAATTCCGGAATACACTGGCTTCCCCTTCCTGATAAGTACGGTTATCAAATACCATTTTATCTTTGTTGAGATTATAATTGATCTCTCCTGTAATATCCAAATAAAATCCGGGAATCTTATGATATTTTGCATAATTCAAAATATTCCGGATCAGATATTTTTCCACGTAGGACGATGCCGGATTCAAATACCCCAAATCGGATTTCTTTGTGGAAAAATACGGTCGCATTGCAGCATAAAAATCTTCCGGCTTGCCGGCATAATCCGGTTGATATTTGTAATCCGCCGGAATATGTTTTTTCATGTGAGATGCATTATGACGTTTTGTGATCGCGGCAGCATCCCGGAGCAATATCGTAAAAGCATGAAATCCAATCCACTGAAAACCATGTTTACGCAATGCCGTGCGCAACGCTTCCACCGGCTTGCCATTGGCAGTATAACGGTGATCACCATAAGTGATGATGGAATTGGCATTCCAATAAAAAAGCAGTAAAGATTCGGGATCGTATTCCGACGCAATCTTCCGGTAATAAGCATCCGGATCTTCTTTGTAAAGCAAATCCGGCATCCCGGTAAAAACGGCATGAGTATTACGAACTGTGGCGGAACTGTTTTCCCATAATTTCTTTGCACCGGTCCGTTTTTCAAAATCCTTCTGCCATGTACGGGCTGCTTCCAGCCAGTTGGGATGAGCGGAAATCTTCCAATATCCGCTGACATATTCCCCGCGGGTACCGGTAAGGAGTTTACCTGTCCGTTTCAATAAATCATTATCCCCGCAACGCAGAATCACATGATCCGATGCCGGGTTGTGAATGAAATGCAAATTATGATACGGCATCGGAGATTCGTTGTAGAAAAGAATCACACTGTCCGGATTTTCTGCAATCAACACCCGGGGAAAATAAAATCCGGATCCCGGCCAGAGCATCCGTTCTTCCCGTGGAGCATCATTGCGAAGCGTCCGGCTGCCGATTCCGGTAATCACCGCATGGGGAACCAAACCAGTCACATGCAAATCAAAATTATTCCGTGTCGCAGCAAGATCGATGTTTTGATATCCGGCACGGACAAAGATGGCATCATCCGCCGTTTTGAAATCGTAGAAAAGTTTTTTATTGCCTTCCAAAACATAAGAGATCCGAACTTCATGATCGCCGGTACGGGAGAATTTTCCAACCGCATTTGCTCCCGGATACAAGGAATTCCGGGAAAGTTTGGGGTCGATCGCAGTCGAACCGGAACTGAACGTTTTGCCAGGCGTTTTCAAGTGAGAAATCACGCCATTGCGGAATTGCAATTCCAACGCAGAAGTTTTTACGTTCAAACTGCCGTTTTTCCACTCAAATGCAGCAAAAAGTGAACATGCGGAAACGAACACAAAAAGACACAATACGCCTCTCATATAAACCTCGCAAAATGAATTAAGAAAAAGGGATATTAAAAACCCCACGGAATAACGGAGTAACTGCTGACCGCAACCGCCGGCGGTTTGACCGTCTGCACATGCAAATCACAATAGCCGACAACGGCGGTGGTATTATGGCGGTAGGATAAGCAGCCGAAAGGATTGCTGGATGTCTGGATTTGCGCATTATCATTGTATAAATTCGTCGCTTTCGATGCAATAAGCTGATTATCCCCGGCATATTTGCTCAAATCTCCGATATAATACAATGCGGAAGGTTTTTTGATTTCCTTTTCTTTCCTCCCGGCAACGGTAATACCGCCGTTTTTGAATTCAGTATACGTTTTCAAACGGGAATTGACCCCGTAGGAAAAATAATCCGGAATTTTTGTCTGTGCCGGACACCACCAGGTCTGAATACTGTCATGCCCTTTATCTTTGATTTTGTTTGACAACTCTGAATTTCCTTTGAATAATCCGCTGATTTTGAGCAATGCAGTAACTTTGACATGATTTCCGTTATTCGAGTGATAAGCAGGGACCATATAGCCGGTATTGGTAGAATACATGCCGAATGTGACAAGAATCTGTTTGAGATTGGAAGTACAATTTGTACGTTTCGCAGTATCTTTGACTTTTCCCAGTGACGGCAGAAGCATCGCTGCCAGAATGGCAATAATAGCAATAACGACCAAAAGCTCAATCAAGGTAAAAGAAACAAATCTTTTTGACATAGCAAATCATCCTCTGTTATCTGTTATTTGATACTCTATACGTAACATACATCACCATTCCGATATTGTCAAGGTCAAAAAACAGAATATGTTGTTTATTATGACAGATTTTTTCAACATCACCGGTTCTTCCCCGGAAAGAATCAAAACGGTTGCACCGGGTTACTTCATTGACAACATTAACGAAAAAAAATAAGTATCAAACCAATTTTTGCTGTAAAACAACAAAAAACGATTACAGATATCCCATAATTTTTCAAAAAACGGGTATTTTCTCCGTATTTGAACGGGAGAATTTTGATTTTTGAAAAAATGATTTTGTCAGATTTTTGTTTATGAGCAGAAATGTTATCTCAAGTCTAATCACAGTCTCGACTGCACGAAAAAAACACGGATCAATCGCAAAACAAGCCCCGGACGGGGCGGCAAGAGTCAGACAGCCCAGGGTGGAGCGAAGCGCAACCCTGGGTACAGGCATTGGAT
>JAFVSW010000241.1 GCA_017503545.1 Lentisphaeria bacterium
AATTTGACTGAAAAAGGATTGTTGAAGAGATGGAAATGGTAGTTTGTGCGTGGCTACCCAGTGGGTAACCACCTCAAACGCTCCGTTTTCAGATCTCAACAAGAGTTTTCAGGCATTTTTGAAGACTTTTGAAATTGCCTCAAATAATATAAATAAGATTAAGGAGCCTGTTCTTATGGCAGATCATATCCGGAAAAATATTATCGAACGTTGTCACCGCGTTGTCGTGAAGGCTGGCACAAGACTGCTGACCGATCCGCAATCCATTCCCAATCTTGTCGCTCAAATCGCCGCCATCAGACAATCCGGCAGACAGGTCATCCTTGTTTCTTCCGGGGCTGTCGGTATGGGTATGAAATTACTCGGATTGAAAAAACGCCCCCATCACCTTTCCGATATTCAGGCTCTCGCCGCAATGGGCCAAGTCAAACTCATGGCTCTTTACGAAAAAGAATGTCTCAAATACGGATTCCGTGCCGCTCAGCTTCTGGTCACTGCCGATGACCTCCGGTCAAGAGAACGCCATCTCAATGCCATGAACTGTATCGAAGCACTCCTCTCCAGAGATGTATTGCCCGTAATCAATGAAAATGACCCCGTGTCCGTCGATGAACTCAAATTCGGCGATAACGATACCCTCGCTTCTTATCTCGGAAGCATGATCCGCGCCGATCTTACCATCATCCTTACCACCGTCAACGGATTGCTCAAACCCAATCCCGACGGCACACTCGGCGACCGTATCCCCCTTGTTCAGGGCGTTACCCGGGAACAACGGGAAATGGCAACCGGTACGGATGACGGCAATACCTCCATCGGTGGTATGATCACAAAAATCAACGCCGCTGAGATTCTTAACGAATCCGGCGATGTCCTCTGGATCGCTTCCGGGCTGATGCCCAATATTCTGGAACGCATTTTCCAGGCGGAAGATGTGGGTACTGTATTCCTCCCCGCCGAAGGAATCCATAAACTCGAAGCAAAAAAACGCTGGATCGCAGTTTTCTCCAAAGTCAGCGGCTCGCTTACTGTGGACGATGGGGCTAAGAAAGCCATCGAACAACACGCTGGCAGTCTCCTTCCCTCCGGAGTCAAAAAAGTCACCGGCACATTCAAACGCGGCGATGTTTTGGAGATCCGTTCTCTCGCCGGCGTCGTGATCGCTCGCGGTCAAACCAACTTTTCCTCTGCTGAATGTCGCAAACTTGCCGGCAAACACAGCAATGAAATCCGCGCAGTCCTCGGCTGCGATGCCGAAGAAGAAATCATTCACCGCAATTCCATGGCTATTGTTCACTGATTATGAAATTTCATATTAAAACTTACGGATGTCAAATGAACGAGCGGGATTCCGATTCCGCTGCCGCCCTCCTGATTGCCGCAGGACATCAATTCACTGCCAATGAAGACGATGCCGACATTTTTATTCTGAATACATGCAGTGTCCGGGAACAGGCGGAACGCAAAGCCATCGGCAAACTCGGAATCATGAAACGGCTCAAAGAAAAGAAACCCGATATGATTTTCGGGATCATGGGCTGTATGGCACAATCCAGAGGCGAAGAATTGCTCCAATCCATCAAACATCTTGATTTCGCCGCCGGAACCGATCAGATTCACATGATCCCCGAACTCGTGGAAGACATCCTCAAAGAACGGAAAAAATCGTATCTCGGCGACCGCACATCCCCCGATTCACCGGGGATCGACTCCCATCGGTTTGAACCCGGGGAAAAACAATATTCCGCTTTCGTTTCCATTATGCGCGGATGTTCCCGGTTCTGCAGTTATTGTATCGTCCCGTTTGTCCGCGGACCCGAACGCAGCCGCGACGCCGCTTCCATTGTCAACGAGTGTAAAATGCTTGCGGAACGGGGCGTGAAAGAGATCATGCTCCTCGGGCAGAACGTCGCCGCATACGGTATGGATAATACTGCACCGCCGCCCCCGCCCGGAGTTTCCCCCTTTGCCGATCTGCTTACTCAGATCAATGACATCGAAGGCTTGTGCCGCATCCGGTTCACCTCCCCTCACCCGGCATTTTTCAACGACCGTTTGATTCAGGCTGTGGCGGAATTGCCGAAAGTGTGCAAATGTGTTCATTTGCCCCTGCAATCCGGTTCCGATCCCGTTCTTAAACGGATGAACCGTCCGTATACCGCAGAACAATATCTGAATGTGATCCGTTCCCTGCGCGCTCTTGTACCGGACATTACCTTTTCCACCGATGTGATCGTTGGTTTCCCCGGCGAAACGGAAGAAGATTTCAATGCAACCCGCCGTGTCATGGCGGAAGCGGCGTATGATAATGCGTACATTTTCAAATATTCCCCGCGCAAGGGTACAAAATCCGCAAAATGGGAAGACGATGTTCCGCAGGAAATCAAAGAAGAACGCAACCGGATTCTTTTGGAAGACATGGAACAGGCGTTGGAAAAACGCAACCGTGCCCTCTCCGGCAGAGTATTTGATGTTCTGGCGGAAGGTCCGAGCAAACGCAATCCGAACCGTTGGCAAGGGCGTACAGACACGTTCAAGAATGTGGTATTCCTTCCTCCTCCGGGAGTAAAAGAAGGCGATATCATCCCGGTCAAAATTGCCCGGACGACCGCCATGACATTATACGGAGAAATCCCGGACGGGATGTAAAACGCTCAATCCTGCAAATGATGATCCAGAATCTCTGCGGCGAGCCCCACCATATCGCCGCAGGGGATGGGCATTTTTTATTTTTTCGTTTTGGACATTGTAATTTGCCAAAAATGATAGAGCATTGCGACAACACCAGCTGAAAATGCCATAATCAAAAAAGATGCTGTTGAAACAAATGATAATAAAACACCATCACTTTCTGGTAAGTTGATCAAAGCAAACATGACACCGGAAACGACCTGTGAAACACCAAGGTTATTTGGAGTAAATTTCAGAAGTAAAGAAATCATATTCCATAAGTTCAGTAGCAGAATGGCAATAAAATACACGTTTATGTTCAAACATTTGGCAATCCAATAAAACAAAATAACCATGCTTAACAGACGCAACAAGTAAATTACAAATAAAATCGTTGTCAGTTTAAGATCTTTACCTAATAGAGCCATACCCTCCAATATTTTGCGAGCGAAATTAATAATTGAGCCGATTTTTCCAGAAATTCTTATCCTTGTTACTAGCTTAACAAAAAGAAATAAAAAGAACGGAGCACTGAGAAAAAGTAATGAAATTATTAAAAATAATATTGATTCGGTTTTCCTCAAACAAAAAATTGTCACCCCTGCCAAACCGCTGATTGTTACGGTTATCAGGTAAAGAAATGCAGCAATAGAACACCCTTGAGAAATTTCTGAGTTATATTTCTTTTTCATGAGAAAAATCTGATAAGTCATTGCCCCTTGAAACGGCAATATAGTACCAGCTAAATTCATTGCAAGAGGCAGTAGCAATATATCTTTTTTTTCCATAGTGATTTTGAGTTTACGTGCCATAACATAATATTCTGCACCATTTCCAATATATGCCCCAAGAGAAAGAAATAACGTTACAACTATTTCGAACGGAGAAAAATCAAGAAGGACAGAAAATTTTTCCGGTTTCATCATAAACGCAAAAATGAATAACAGAATAAGCAAAGCAAATAAATAAGCGCCAAAATTAAAGAGTGTTTTTTTAATTTTCATTGATTTTTTACAATTTTTCTATATTATTGTTGGGATCCATAATTTCCGTATAAATAGCATAATGCCTTTCGGCTACGATCTTCTGGGATATATTTTGCTTTACCCACTCTCTACCTGCTGTATTTTTTTGGCTATTGCAGGATAATTGCGTAATAATTGCATTCGCTATTGATAACGAATCACCTGGTTTGCAAAAAGATATAAAAGATTTACCATTAAACAATGTCTGAAAAATTGATATAGCAGAAATAATTACCGGCGTACAACAAGATAAAGCCTCTGAGACAACTAAAGAAAAACCTTCAGAAAAACTGGGTAAAACAAATATTGCACTTTGCGAAAAATACACCGGCAAATCATCATGCTTGACCATTCCAGCAAAATGAACACACTCAGAAATCTTCAGTTGGTTACACATTTCCTGCAATTCCGCCTGAAGCTCCCCTCTGCCGATGATCAATAACTCAGCATCAGGGTGGCACTCCAGCACCTTTTTCCACGCTAGTATCAGATCTTTGACCCCTTTAAGTTCAATCAATGAACCAACAAATAACACCGGGTTAGATTTCAGATTATATTTCTTGCAAATATCTATTGGATTTTCTGCAGCTTCATGCGTAAACAAATCTGTATCAACCCCCATAGGTTGAGTGATACAGGGGGCGTTCGGATAAAGAGCCAAGATCTTACTTGCCAAATCATCACTGACAGTTATGATTTTATCGGCATTTTTCAATGTAAATATTTTAAGACAGCGAAGCAATCCACCATTTACTTTATTAACATCTGAGCCATGACAGGTAATAATCAACTTAACATTTTTATCAAAAAAACGTTTATACACTGCAGCAAGCAACCCTTGAGGTATCAGCCAATGGGCATGGATAATATGAATGGCTTCTTTTTTAACCACATTTCGCAAACAAATAAACTCAGATAAGATAAAAAAGGGTAAGAAAAAAATTAAAAGCGGATTCCTTTTCAATGCTGGTAATATACCGCCGGGTTGACCGGCAATTTTCAGATGCGTCGGGCAACATTGATGCCACCGATATATTTTTAAGCCATTTTCTTCCTCGTAACTAGTTGTCCCGGTAAATTTTGGAGATAAAACGACTTGATTTATTTTTGAATTCATACTTCTCACCAAATCATAAACAAAAACACCATAAACGGGATTCCCATTATATGGAAATGAAGAAGTAAAGTGCAGTATGTTCAGTGATAATTTTTTACTTAACTGCTTGTTCATTTGCATCTTTTACCCTATAAATATCAACACGGTTTGAAATTTTTTGCGGAATTGGCTCGAGCATATTCAAACACTCTACAGAAAAATTGCGTTTCTTACGGGAATCAATAACATAATCCGGTTTTAATATTTTCAAGTCCTTTAAATTTTCAACGGCAAAAGAACAATATTCTGATGGCAAACCAGACTGTAATATATACTCTATTGAAAATTTTTCTTGAATATTAAAATGTGGCGAATACACTATTTCATTACCGTTGCAGAAAACCCCCCAACCATAATTAGAGCCAAGTATAAAATAAACGGGATATTTGGACTGAGATCTGAATTCACCAGTTTGCACTTGCCCTTTCATAAATTTGCCAATAATCGGATAATGACTTGTTTTACTTGAAAATGATTGAGCAATCCCCTTACAAAAAAAGAGCAATAACGATAACAGCCATAAAACAGGGAAGAAAAGTCGTCAATTGCTGTCTCCATTTTATTGAACACATTGCCAACACTTTTTGCCACACAAATGTAATGCCATAAATTGTAAAAGGCATCAGAAAAAAAGTATTTATCAAGAAATACCGTCCTGCGCAAGAACGCATCAGCATATATATGAAGGCATTAACAACAACAAACACACAAAACAAAGTATGAAAATGATGCCACTGTTTATCACGAATAATACGATAAAAACCGATTATTGAAAATGCTGTATAAGGGAACCAATTACCAGTAAAAAAATTACGCCAATATCTGCAATGCCATTGGGTATCTGTCCAGAAACTATGATAGTTCATATTAGAACCATAAGTTATAATGGAAGAATCTGTGGGCACAAAGTCTGGAAAGATTTTATTAAGAAAAGCTTTGATTGCCCAGGTCTGCCGAGTATCCAACGCAGGGAATCCAGTTTCAGACATCATTTGCCATAAACGTGGCAATAGTAAAATCAACATCAGCAATAGAGGAATTACGACCAGCCAAAGATCTGCACAACATTTTTTCCATTCCTTCCAACATCTGTCTTTACGAAGTAACTCAATAAAAAACCATAATGAAATCAAGCCAACAAAAACTATCCCTTCAGATCTGGTAAGCGCAAAAAACGTATAAACAACTCCAAGCAAGACCAATAATATCTTCTTTTCTGACTTTATAAAATCTATAATTATCATCAGAGAAGCCAACATAAAAAAAAAGCGTCCGCTATCAGTAAGCGGAGCAAAACTGCAATCCATCACAGGGGAAGACAAAAAAAACAAAATACTTCCCCATGCGGCAGCCTTACGATCCATGAATGAACTTAATATCCGATAGGCTGGAAAAAGCGTACAAATTGCTAAAAGAGAACTCAACAAAGTCAAACTTTGAAGGGCATTCAATCCGATTAATTTGAAACAGGATGCTGTTACAAATAAAAAGGGAACATATGTTATATTGAATGCAGTGTGCCAATTTTGCAACCAAACTGCATTTACCGATGCGATGTAATTTACTGAATCACGAAACAAAACGGGGTTGATCAATACAATAATTGTAAGACACCCCCCCAATAAAACGGCAAATTTCAATAGACTATATGGCTTATCAAAAATTGAATTAAGAAATTTCATCTTTTTTTCCCTTAAGTGCACGTTCTTTACGTAAAATAAATTGAATATCTTCAAGCATTTTTCTGTTTACCGCCAATAAATCAGCAATAAATGCTATTATACAGGAAATGAAACCGGCAAGCAAAAACAAGGATGCCAACAAAAGAGACTGCATCATACCCTGACCGGCGTGATTGAAATAATACCATAAGAAACGAATGCCAATAAGACAGCCAATCAAAAAACTTGTGATTCCACAAGTCATAAAAAATCGAAACGGTCTGTAAATGATGGCAATGCGTATCATTGTACATACCGAACGTTCTATGTACTTCGGAATACTTTTTACAAGACGACTGGGCCGCAAATCTTCATTTACACGAATCGGCACACATTTTATTTTCATGTTTTTATAACCCGCCTGAATAATCGTTTCAAGCGTATAAGTGTAATCATTAAAAACATTGAGTTGCAATGCTGCTTCTTTCGATAATGCCCGGAATCCACTGGGGGCATCCTCTACTTGAGTACCAGAGAACTTACGCACCATGAAAGAGCCAATTTTTTGAAGGATTTTCTTCGCTGGCGAAAAATGGCTTATTTCAGAGATCGGACGGGTGCCAATTACATATTCAGCTTCGCCACTCAAGACTGGAGCCGTAAGCAACGGAATGTCTGCTGCACAATATTGATTGTCTGCGTCAGTATTTACTATAACATCTGCTCCGGCTGCCAACGCAGCATGAATACCTGTCATAAACGCTTTAGCTAATCCCATATTATGTTGATGTCTGACAACATGTTCCACGCCACATTTCTGAGCAACTTCAACCGTAGCATCTGTTGAACCATCATCAATTATCAAAATTTCAACTTTATCAAAACCCGGAACCGTTCTCGGAATTTCTTTCAATGCCAATGCTAATGTCCCAGCTTCATTAAAACAAGGTATCTGTATAATAAGTTTTTTCATTTCTCGTACCTCCATAAGACAGTTTCTGTTCAATGCATTCTTCGCTACACTTAATATAACACAAATATCACAGTTTGTCAATTATTTTTTTCAGCGTTTTTGTATTTTTACACGTAAACCAAACCATCAATCCTGCAAGTGGCGTTCCAATATCCCGGCAGCGAGTTTTACCATGTCGCCGCAGGGGCGTTTTGCATAATATTCTTTCGTTCGTGCTTCCGATGTCGGAGCAGAACCACCTGTTGTCGTCAAACCTAACAAATCCCGGCAGATCAGACTGCCCGCCGATTGTTGAAATTCTTTCAGCAGAATTTGCAGATAAGCATAATGACTGTCTTTTGCCGCTTTGTCTTTGATGTCATCGGCACCACGTAACAGATTTGCCGCAAGGATCATACCCGATACGGCACCGCAAACTTCACGCATCCGCGCCATTCCGGCACCGAATCCGGATGTCATACGGAATGCTGTTTTTTCATCAATTCCACATTCTTTATGAAAAGCCGCCAATACTGCCTGTGCGCAATTTGCCCCGGATTGAAAATATGTCTTGGCAAGATCGCCTTTACTTTGTTCCATCGTGTCATTCTCCTGATGCGATTCGTTGACATAATATAAACGGCATTCAGAATAATTACAAGGTGAATTCTTTTTTTATTTTCTCTCTTTTTATATTTGAAAAAATACCTTTCACACGCTATCTTATTCTGTAAGAAAATTAATCTGAGGTTTATTTATGGAAAATTCATCTTTTATTGAACGTTATCTTGCATCTGCACAAACGATTCTTGCCACAGTCGCAAAACAGGAACAGGAATCTCTGGATAAAGCCGCCACCATAATCGCCAACGCATACGCCGCCGGAAAAACCATTTATGTTTTCGGTTGTACACACTCCGCTATCCTCGCGGAAGATGTATTTTATCGCGCCGGTGCCCCAACGTTCTGGCGTCCTCTCTGGGGTCCCGGCATGAGCATCGCAACAACACCCGGATTCCTCACCAGTGCCGCCGAACATAATGAAAAACTGGGAGAAGATATCATCCACTGTTCCCGGATCTCTGCCGGTGATGTATTGGTCGTTCTTTCCACATCCGGAAAGAATGCCGCCCCTGTGGCAGTTGCGGAAACAGCCTTGAAAAAAGGGGTACAAGTCATTGCCGTGTGTTCCGGAAATTACAGCGATCAGAAAGGGGATCACAGCCGGATCGCCAATTTGTTCGCATTGAAAGAACAGGTGCTTTTGATCGATAATCACGTTCCGTGCGGCGATGCCTCCGTTGTCGTTTGCAAGGATACTCCCATGGCTCCGGTTTCCACTATGGTTGGATCCTTTATCATGCACACCATTTCCGCTCTTACCATTGAAAAACTCCGGGCAATGAACGTGGATGCCCCGGTCTTCCTCAGTTCCAATGCTCCCGGCGGCAAAGAACGCAATGAAGCGTTGCTTCAGCGGGAAGATGTTCAGGCGGCATATCTGCTGCCCTGATCCGGAGGATTTATAACATGCCATACATTCTTTCCATCGACATCGGCACAAGCAGAGTCAAAGCCGCCTTGATCAATGCGGATGGGGCACTGCTCCATTTGGAATCCCGCAGTGTCAACCGTTCTCAATCCCCGGATACACAATCGGTGGAAGAATGGTATGTTCTTGCGGCGGAATGTATTCAAATCCTGATGAAAAATACAGCGATCCGTCCGGATGTTATTGCATTGACTGGCAACATGCACGCCTTGCTTTGTCTGGATGCAAAAGGACAACCGCTCGCCCCCGCCGAATTATGGTGTTCCAATTCGGCAACGGCGGAATCGGATGAGCTGAATAGACGTTACGGGAAAGAGATTTTACAGCGTACCGGAAATCCGGTCACGCCGGTCTTTACTCTGCCGAAATTGCTCCGGATGAAAAAACAAAATCCGGAAATGTATCAGAATACTGCCGTATTTCTTCAAGTAAAAGACTATATCGCCTTTCGTCTCACCGGTAATATGTTTTCCGATGGCACCGATTCTTCCGGCACGCTCCTGTATCGGCTCGATACCCTGCAATGGGATGATGAATTGATTGCTGCACTCGGACTCCATCGGGAAAAATTCCCCGAAGTCATCCCCTCCGCTTCCGTTTGCGGAACGGTGACAGAACACGCTCACAGGGAAACGTTATTGCCGCAAGGGACACCAGTCGTGATCGGGTCCGGCGACCTTTCCAGTGCCGCATTGGGAGCGGGGACGGATACAGAAACCTTGTCCTTGACACTGGGTACGGCGGGTCAACTTCTTGCAGTCGGTGAACGGAAAAAATATCCGGCATTGGCGGGGAAATTATTCGCATTTGTCCATGCGGATCCGGAAGTGGATCTGTATCTCGGATCCGTTCCCGGCGGCGGCTTCTCCTTTGAATGGCTTTCACAAAATATGTTCCATTGCGCCATCAGCGATTATTTCAAAACGGCACTGAACAGCAATGCAGAAACGCTGCCGATATTCCTGCCGTATCTGTTGGGACGCGGTGCGCCGTACATGGATTACACCCCGTGTGCCGCCTGGCATGATTTGACCGCATATCATACCGATGCCGATATGATGAAAGGCGGAATTTACGGTGTGCTTTCCGCCTTGCGTCAATCCTGTGATCTGCTGGAAGAATTGATCCACCCATTCCGTAAAACGGTGATGCAATCTCTGGCGAACCGGGAAACGGTTGTCCGGAATTGCGCCAATGCGTTATGGAATAAATGGCAGAATGAGATTCCGTTGAATCCGGAAGCCTCCCTGCTTGGTGCGGCGATCATCGGCGCAGTTTCCGTAAAAATACACCCATCTTTTGCCGAAGCCCGGAAACAAATGGTGCATACGCAAGCCATCGGGAACAGCCCGGCATTGGATGTAAAACAGGCAGAAGACTATTACCGCCGTTACCGCAAATACGCAAATTAACAGAACTGTCCGGCAAAAAATTCAGCGCAATAAATGGTTGAAAACAGGATAAAAAAACCGGAATTGTTGCAGACATTGGAGTCTTACAACAGTTCCGGTATTTTTTATCTGACAATCAGATCGTTCAGAATTCAAATTTGGCGTCGGAAAGACGTCTTGCAAATTCATTCAGAACACGTTCTTCTTCATCTCTGCCGCCGCGTGCAACAAAAGTTGCGCTGAAACGGACGTAATTTCCGGCATCATCCCAGGGCACAGAGCTGATCAGTTTGTTCTTGATGAGCCACTGGCTGAAATCTTCGCCGGAAGTAAACACAGTTCCATCGGAAGATGCTTTCGGTGCTTTGACATAAAGATAGAAAGAACCGGCGGGAACTTTTGCGTTGAAGCCGAGTTTCTTCAGGGTTTCCACCATGCTGCGGAGGCGGCGTTCGTATTTTTCGCTGATCGCCGGAGTGATGGCAGCCTGATCGTCAAGTGCGGCAATCGCAGCTTTCTGAATGGCAAGGAACTGACCGCTGTCCGCATTGTCTTTCACGGTAGCAAATGCTTTAACTGCGAGAGGATTACCGCAGACCCAGCTGAGACGCCATCCGGTCATATTGAAGCCTTTGGACATACTGTGCAATACAACTGCACAATCCATTGCGCCGGGGATGGAAAGAATGGAGAGGGGTTTACCCGCAAAGTTCAGGGGAGCATAAGCAGCATCGCTGACGATAAGGATTTCATTTTCTTTTGCGAACTGTACTGCTTTGGTGAAGAATTCCACGCTGGCAGATGCGCCGGTCGGGTTGTTCGGATAGTTCAAATACAGCAATTTTGCCCGTTTACGCTGATCGGCAGTGAGAGAATCCAGATCGGGGAGGAAACCGTTTTCTTCCAACAACGGAAGATTGACTACTTCGCCACCCAGATATTTTGTCCAGGTACCCATGACAGGGTAACCGGGAACAGTCATGATGGTGATATCACCGGGGTTGATGAAACATGCGGGAAGCAGAGAGAGGGAGGATTTGCTGCCGATGGCATGAACGACTTCTGTTTCGGGGTCGAGATCGACACCGTAGAGGCTCTTCATGTAGCGGGCGGCAGCAGCTTTGAATTCGCCGCAACCGTTATCAGCGTAAATACGGTTTTCCCAGTTGGCTGCTTCTTTGCACAGGGTGTCAACGACGGCGGGGAATGCCATATCATCGGGTTCACCGACGCCCATATCGATCAATTCGACGCCGGGATTTTCAGCCATTGCAGCGCGTTTTGCGCGTTTGATTTTTTCAAATTTGTAGATTTTTGTGTCTTTACCGAAAAGATTGCCGCCGATACGGGCAGCAAAGTTTTCCTGAAGGAAGTTTTCTTGCATGTTGATCACTCTTTCCTGTTAAGTTGTTATTGTATTGTTATGTTGGTTTTCAATTGGATTTTACAGATGCCATTGCACGTTTGAAGGATTCCGCAGAATCACGGATCGTTTTTTCGCTGACACAGAATGCAAGACGGAAATAGCCCGGCATACCGAAGCCTCTGCCCGGAACTGCCAGAATACGTTCGTTGACCAATACATTCACAAAGTCTGTGTCATTTTCCAACGGGGATTTCGGGAAGAAATAGAAGGCTCCCCGGGGCAGAACATATTCAATTCCGGCATCGTCCAGCACTTTTGCCATCAAATCGCGACGCTGACGGTATACATTCAGATCCGCCTGACTGTCCAAGCAGGACAACAGCAATTTCTGACCGACGGCAGGAGCATTGACAAAGCCGAGAATACGATTGGTCATAATCATACCGGCAAGGAGAGATGCGCCGTTTTCCAACGCCGGATTGACTGCGGCGTAACCGATACGTTCTCCGGCAAGAGACAGACTCTTGGAGAAAGAACCGATGACAATGGAAGCCTCATAGCAAGCAAAAACAGAGGGGATTTCCAGGTTGTCGAAATTCAGGAACCGGTACGGTTCGTCAGAAATAAGATAAATCGTTCTGCCGAATTCCGCAGATTTCTTTTTCAATACATCAGCAATCGCCTGCACATCTTCTTTTGTGTAAATCACACCGGTCGGGTTATTGGGGGAATTGATGATGAAAGCACGGGTCTTTTCGGTGATCGCGGCTTCGATTGCTGCGACATCGGGGGAGAAATCGGCTTTGCTGTTCACCGGTTTCAAAACACCGCCAAAGTTGCCGACATAGAAACCGTATTCCACAAAGTACGGCGCATTGCACAAAACTTCATCACCCGGATTCAATACGGCACGGAACAATACGTTGATTGCTCCGGCGGCACCGCAAGTGACCAGTACCCGATCGCCGGGGATGGTAACACCCTGTTCCTGAGAGATTTTTGCCGCGAGAGCCGCACGGACTTCCGGATAACCGGCATTGGGCATATAACCGAATGCAAAAGAATCGTTGGCAGAGTCCGCCATTTTCCGCAATGCTTCGCCGACAGTTGAGGGAGACGGCAAGTCGGGATTACCGAGAGAAAAGTCATAAACGTTGTCGTTGCCATATTTCTTTTTGAGTTCGATACCCTGTTCGAACATTTTACGGATCCAGGATGAATTGGCGATCATGCCCTGGATTTCTTGAGATAAAAGGTCCATTTCAGCGTTCCTTTCTGATGGTTATTATACATTTTAGTAATATATCACAACTTTTCAGTAATTGCAAAGAGGTAATTTCAAAAGTCCGGCAAAATTTGGGTTCTTCGACGGTTTGTACCACAATTATGCTCAAAAATATATAATAAACAAATACAGAATGTAGAATCGACCTGTTTTACACGTAAAATAAGTATAAACCTTAACGTCCAGACAAACTTGGATTTGCCGATAGACAAGC
>JAFVSW010000242.1 GCA_017503545.1 Lentisphaeria bacterium
ACCAAGACCGGCATTGACGGATATGGCGTTCCGGCACGGAATGACATATTCGCCAATGCAATGATGTTTCCGGGAATGTCATTGCCACCACGATGCCGTCCGTTTCTACCGAAACGCCGTCATCGCGGTGGCTGTCATGGAAAATGTGGTTCGATGCGTTAATCCCAGGGTTGCGCTCTGCTCCACCCTGGGCTGTCTGACTCTTGCCGCCCTGACAGGGCTTGTTTTACGATTGATCCGTGGTTCTTCGTGCAGTTGTGACTTTTGGATAATATTTCTGCTTATAAACAAAAATCTGACAAAATCACTTTTTCAAAAATCAAAATTCTCCCGTTCAAATACGGAGAAAACACCCGTTTTTTGAAGAATTATGGGATATCTGTGGAAAATGTCAAAAAAAACATAACAAAGAAATAATGGTTTCCGGAAAATATTTAACGCTGCCTGCGGGAGACCTTAACATGGGCATCAAACGCATTCGTATGGATTCTTGCCGTGGGAGGAACCCAAATTTTTTTCAAATTCGGACAGTTTTTAAACGCATAATAACCGATATATTTCAAATCTGCAGCAGGGTCGATTTCCACTTTCATCAGATTGCGACAATTAACAAAGGAAAAATCCTTGATTTCTTCTATGGTGGAAGGCAATAAAATCTCCTGAACATTATTGTTAGCTGAAAACACATATCTGTCAATGACTTTTGCACCTTTCAAAACTTTATAACGGTATACCGGCATCTTTGTTTTTCGCGGAAAATACACCAGTCGTCTGTCTTTCCCACAGTAAAGAGCCCCGACAGAATCCCGATAAAAATAGCGGTTACCTTTTTCCAAATCAACCGATTTCAATCCCTTAAGAGCAGATTCCTCAATTGTTTTTACATTTACCGGGATGACCAGTTCCAGATTGTTGCACAGATTAAAAGCCCATTGTGATATCGTCTCCAAACTGCGGGGCAATTGAACCTGATGCAATCTGCTGCCGGAAAAAGCATAACGATAAATTTTTTTCGTCCCCTCTTTCACGGTATAAGAACCGAAGGAAAAGCGGGAATTGTTCTTCGGCGCAGAGTATAACGTTTCGCCATCAGAACTGTAAATTGCACCATAACGATCCTGAGAATAAGATGGATTTTCCGCAGATACAATAATTTTCACCTGATTGCCCGCACTAAAAATCGGGAAGTTGATTTGACGGACAGATGCCGGGATCGTGATCGATTTCAATCCGGTATAAGAAAACGCATTAAAACCAATCTTTTCAAGACCGGATGGCAATGGAAGCTCTTTCAAATTTCTGCAGTAGTAAAAAGCACAATAATCAATCACTTTCAAACCGTCCGGCAATTTTACAGTCTGCAAATTTCTGCAATAAGCAAAAGCATATATGGAAATGTTTTTCAGCGTAGACGGCAAAAACACCTTTCTTAAATGATTGTTATTCATAAATGCTCTATTATCAATTTTTTCAACCCCTTCCGGGACACGGCAGACCTCCATATCGCGACGCGGAGCAAAACGGCGTAATGTACGTCCGTCAGGAGAAAATTCCATACCAGCATCACGAGCTTCCTTATATTCCGCAGATTGTAAATGATCCACAGATTCACCCTTTTCTTCCGCCTTTGATTCCTGTACCTTTTTATGGGTCTCGTCAAACAAACGGGTCAGCAGTGTTTTGGGGGCAGTTGAGTTCGGTGTTTTTTGCGCAGATAACGTAGTCGATGTGGGCGCAGATACCGGTGCCGGACGCGATGGTTTCGCTGTAACAGGCGAAAAAAATGCAACACACTGGATATGCGCCGGCACATCAATGGGAGAAATCATTTGACCGGGCATCAAATTGACGCGAATCACATTCAAATCTTCAAACGCACTGATTTTTGCGGCAATAACAGGAAACAGATGTCCGGGGATATGAAGCACACGAATCGATTTATATTTCTGAAAAACAGATGGATCAATATCTGTCACATCAGGAGGAATATACAGAGATTGACTTTTAACAATCTTGAGGGGCGGCCCTTTGAAAACCTTTTTTCTCAGCCCTGTATCCGCAACCGGCAAACGCTGCGGCGGGATATCAGCAGCCCGGGCAGACGGGACCTGTACCCGGGTGGAACTCTGAATCTTTTCTGCAGGGATTCCGGTTGATTCCGCAGTCTTCCGTGTCGTTTCCGATGCCATTTTTTCAGTTTCTGTCTCCGGAAGTTGATAGGAATAGGTACGCACATAAGAAACGGAAACATTGTTGAAGAAATCCATAGAATCATAATGTCCACGGGCTGGAACATAAACAAACACACGCAAACGCTTATCGAAACCCGAAACATAAGGACGGATCTGTTCCGCCTGATGTAAATAAAATCTTAAATCTTCCAGATTTTGACAGTTCTTGAACAAGTCGGGGGCAATCGACATGACAGATTGCGGAATATGTAACCTGTTCTGATCAGCCAAAACACATTCGTACAAGTTTTTACCGTCCGCAGAAATGCGTATCGCCTCTGCATTTTGGATCTTTCTGATCTTGTTCAGTTCTGGCGATTCCTCTGTTTTTTTCATCTGGACCGGCATGGACGTTACGGAATAATCATAACTGTCATAAAACAAAGTTTTATCGACATATCTCCATCCCAGATAAATATCCAAAACAACCAGAAAAAGTGCAATCAACGAACTGACAAGATGTCTTGTTTTCTGCTTTTTATATACACTGTTCACCTGCTGTGTCACGATTTCATCCGCAAGTTCCTCCACCTGTGCCCGGATCTTTTTCTCCCGTTCCGCTTCCTGTTCCGGTGGGATGAGAGCTGCTAAACGGTAACCATGCTCCTGTTCCTGCATGATATTGTCAATCAATGAAATCAGGGCTTCCATGGACTGCGGACGGTCTGCCGGATCTTTTGCCATCATCCGCTCAATCAGAGCCGCCGTTTCTTCCGAAATATTTCGATTGCGCTCACGCACAGGCACCAACGGCTCCTGCAACACTTTTGCCACAGTATCAAAGGCATTTGCTCCCTGGAACGGGCGGAAGCCGGTCAGCATTTCATACATGGTTGCGCCGAGACTGTAAATATCTGCCCGGGTATCCACGGTACTGGCATCGCGGCATTGTTCGGGGGAAGCATATTCCGGTGTTCCGATCATAGTACCTTCCATGGTCAAAGCCATGGTCATTCCACTGCCGCCGGAAGATTTGGCGATCCCCAGGTCAGCGAGTTTTACTTCGCCCGTATTGGAGATCATAATATTTCCCGGCTTGATGTCACGATGAACCAGTTTCATTTGCTTCCATGCGGCATCCAGAGCCTTGGCGACTTCCCGGCAGACATGGAGCATCTGTTCTTCTTCCAAACCGCCATTCTGCAAAAATTGATGCAGAGAACAGCCATCCACATATTCCATTACAAGATAAAGGAAACCGGACTCCGAGGAAGATTCCACATCCACCACACCGATGGAATTCGGATGCTGAAATTGCGCAGCGATCCGCGCTTCCCGGACAAAACGGTCACGGAATGTCGGGTCATCCTCCGTCAAATCCATACGCAGGATCTTCATCGCCCGCTGAACATTCAGATAGGTATGAGATACCAGGTAAACTTCCCCCATACCACCGGCACCAAGACACCGCTCCACCCGGTATTTGTCAATCTGATCACCATTCTGCAATAACTGTGCCATCGTACTCATCTCCTCCCGCGCCGGATCAGCTTAACATTGGACGGTAATGCATCAGAGGAGACCGAACAACGACGGGATACCGATACTGTTTTCAGGTTATAACAATACCGGAACGCATCCTTCGCAATAAAAACAACCGAATCGGGGCAAATCACATTCTGCAGGTTGTGACACCGGTCAAACGCTAGGGACTGGAGAGTACGTACGCCATCCGGGATTGTATAGCTTACCTGCGGATTCTCCGGATTGTAATGAAGCAAAATGCTGTTATTACCGCCTAAAATGATTCCCGGCTTCTGTAAAGCCTGCCGGATGACTGCAAAATCTTCCTGATCCTTTTTTTTCCGGGTCTGTTCAAGCTGCTGTGCAATGTTATAAGCGCGTCTGTATTTGAACCAATGCTTCACATGAACATATAAGTTCATTCCGCATATCAGAAGAGTCAAATAGCCGATGCACAGCAGCATAACCCGTTCCCGATTCCGTTTTTTCTGCACCTCCCCGGTTTGCACCTGGGTCATCTTCTGTTCTGCTGTTTTTTCCGCCTGCTCCCGGATCTGTATATCCATCTCCGTTTTCACGGTTGCAGTTTTATCCGGCACAGAATCTTTTTCCCCGAGGATTCTGTCAATCATGGCGACCACTTCGCTCATGGTCTGCGGGCGGTCTTCCGGTTCTTTCTCCATCATCCGTTCCACCAGCGCAGCCGTTTTTCTTGAAATATTCCGGTTGCGTTTGCGGACGGGGACCAAATCATCATTCAACACTTTATCGACCGTTTCAAATGTATCTGCGCCCTGGAACGGGCGGACACCGGTCAGCATTTCATACAAGGTTGCACCAAGACTGTAAATATCGGCTCTGGTATCCACACTGCTGGCATCCAGACATTGTTCGGGGGAAGCATATTCCGGCGTTCCGATCATACTGCCTTCCATAGTCAAAGCCATGGTCATACCACTGCCGCCGGAAGATTTGGCGATTCCCAGGTCAGCAAGCTTCACTTCACCCGTATTGGTCAACATGATATTGCCCGGTTTGATGTCACGATGAACCAACTTCATTTCATTCCATGCGGCATCAAGCGCACTGGCAACATCCCGGCAGATACGGAGCATCTGCATTTCATCCACGATATCACGATTGAGCTGTAAATATTGATGGAGAGATTGCCCATCCACATATTCCATCACGAGATACAAAAATCCGGATTCGGACGATGATTCCACATCGACCACGCTGATGGAGTTCGGATGCTGGAATCGCGCAGCGATCCGTGCCTCCCGCACAAAACGATCACGGAATGTAGGATCGTTCTCCGTCAGATTCATACGGAGAACCTTCATGGCTCGTTTTACATTCAAATATTGATGGGATACCAGATAGACTTCCCCCATACCGCCGGCACCCAAACAACATTCCACGCGGTACTTGTCGATCTGATCACCATTCTGCAAAATCCGGCTCATACAGTATCACCTTTTTTTATTCACCGGCTCAAAGTGGCGGATTTCCATCCATTACACGTTGAATATCGGTTTTCAAAGCCTGCCAGGTCCGGGGACGATCCAACGGACTCTTGCTCAACATTTTCTGTAAAAGCCTGTTCATATTTTCCGATATTTCCGGATTCAACACATGTACCGGATCCGGCGTATGACGTAATACACTTTCAAAAATCGCCATTGCCGTATTGCCCTTGACCGGAGCGACACCGGTCAGCAGAAAATATATGGTAGCCCCCAGAGAATAAATGTCGGTGGTACAATCCAATGTTTCCTGATTCCGGAATTGTTCCGGGCTCATATAACCGGGCGTACCCAAACCATGTCCTGCCATAGTAACCGCTGTAGTTTCCACTGATTCCAGAGATTTTGCAACACCAAAATCCAACAGTTTGATGTGGTTTTTCTCATCCAGCATAATATTGGAAGGCTTGATATCACGATGCAAAATCCGGTATTCCTCCCAGGCATATTCCAACGCATCCGCAATCAGGAACATGATCTGAAGAGATGCCATCTCCCCGAATTCCCAATCACCACCCAGTTTGATTTCTTCCAGATTCTGCCCTTGAATATATTCCATCAGCACAAAAACATTGTCATTTTCATGCCAGGTTCCATATACTTCCACTATATTGGGATGTTGCAAAGCACGAAGCAATTCCGCTTCCCGTTCCAAACGTTTCATTGCCACAAAATTATCACCCACATGACTCTGACAATGCAGCGTTTTAATCACAAAACGACGGGAAAAATCATCCGAGGGACAGCACAGAAAAAGGGTTCCCATGCCCCCTTTACCCAATTGCTTCAGAATTTTATACATACCGCCGCCAATCACGGAACCGGGTTCCAAGCCGGTACGTTGCGGAAGCCGTACTTTGCGGCAATTCTGACAAACCAGCATATGACGTACAGGATCAAACACCATTGTACCGCCGCAAACACAAACTGCGCTGACGTTGCAATTATATTCGGTCTCCATTTTCAAATCACCTGTTTCTTTTATTTTCCCATGTTTTATTCCACAATAAAAACCATACACATACTTTAGCATATCATTTCGGCTTTTCAAGAGAAAAAAGAAGCTTTTTTCCGGAAATCAATTGATTTTGCCTTTTTTGGTGATATAGTATCAACCATTGTAAATGAGGTAATTTCAAAAGTCCGGCAAAATTTGACTGAAAAAGGATTGTTGAAGAGATGGAAATGGTAGTTTGTGCGTGGCTACCCAGTGGGTAACCACCTCAAACGCTCCGTTTTCAGATCTCAACAAGAGTTTTCAGG
>JAFVSW010000243.1 GCA_017503545.1 Lentisphaeria bacterium
GGGCTTGTTTTACGATTGATCCGTGGTTCTTCGTGCAGTTGTGACTTTTGGATAATATTCCTGCTTATAAACAAAAATCTGACAAAATCACTTTTTCAAAACCATATTAAAGTATAGAATTATACCTTAAGAATATATGCTGTTATAATACACAGGCAGGGTTTTTGTGTTAAATATTAAAAGGCAATGAACATTTTAACATACAACAAATCTCGGCAGACCACTCCTATCCGGAAATTTTTACCGGACAGGAGTGTCTAAAAACAAAAAAATGTAGCATTTGCAAACCAACTTTAATTCATTCATATTAAAAAGATAATCAAATCATAAAACAAAAGAAACACAAAGAAAATTAGGCAAACCTACTTGATTTTTCAAAAAGACATGATATATTAAATGAGATAAAAATAAATATAATCAGGAGCATGCACAAATATGACTGAAAAGAAATGCGAATGTCAGGCAGCAAAAAAGACTTTGGCTGACCTTCCTGTCGGTACAACCGCAACAATCGTCTCCGTCAAACCCCAAATGCGCTGCCGCAAGAAATTTGCGGATGTCGGCTTGGTACCGGGAACTGAACTTGTAATGGAAGCTCATGCTCCGTTCGGCGGTTTGATCCGGGTAAAAGTTATGGAAACAAGTTTGACACTTCACCGTGATGAAGCAAAAAATGTTGTACTGCAGGAAAATAAAGAATGAAAACGAAAATCCGTATTGCTCTTGCCGGGAATCCGAACTGCGGAAAGACCTCCATCTTCAACGCATTGACCGGCGCCAGACAGCATGTGGGGAACTACCCCGGCGTGACTGTGGAAAGTAAAAGCGGAAATTTCAGTCTCGGCGATTATGAAATCGAATTGATCGACTTGCCCGGTGTTTATTCTCTCTCCTCTTCCTCCCCGGAAGAAGAAGTGGTTTTCCGCGAATTGACAAAACCGGGAATCGATCTGATCCTGAATGTTGTGGACTCCACCATTCCCCGCCGCAGTCTTTATCTGACAACTCAATTGGCAGAACTGCACATTCCCATGATGCTCGTTTTCAATATGAGTGACGATGCGGCAAAAAAGGGGATGAAATTTGATATTCCCAAATTGGAAAAATATTTCGGGTCCCCCATCGTGCAGACCGTAGGCAGTAAATCCAATGGGATTCAGCCGCTTCTTGATCAACTGTTGAAAACACTGAAAGATCTGGAAAATCATGGTATGCCCATGCTCTCTTACGGCAACGATATTGATGAAACCATTCAAGTGGTGGCTGATGCCATTGATCAACTTGATATTCCGCAATATAAACATATCCCTGCCCGATTCTTTGCAATCAAATTGCTGGAACACAATAATTCCGTTATGGGACTGGATGTATTCAAATCCGTTCATGCAACAGTGGATGGCGAAATTGAACATTTACGCAAAAAACATGCCATTGATGATGCAGAAACGTTTATGGCGGACTGCCGTTATGCCATGCTCTCCGGTGCCTGCCGGGATACAATCAAGATCGTCCGGGAAGACAGACGCCGGGAGATCTCTGACAAGATTGATGCCGTTGTGACCAATAAATATCTGGCATTGCCTATCTTTTTTGCTGTTATTTACGCAACGTTCTGGTTCACCTTTATCTGTGCTGCTCCGTTGATGGAATATATCGAAACTCTGTTCGGATGGCTGGGGGAACTGATCGGAAATCTTTGGGCGGAAGATACCCTGCCTTATCTGCGGGATATGGTGATCGAAGGGATTATCGGCGGCGTGGGCGGCGTGATCGTATTCCTGCCCAATATCGTCTTTCTGTTTTTTGCCATTGCCATTCTGGAAGGGACCGGATATATGGCGCGTGCAGCATTTGTTATGGATGGAATCATGCGCCGGTTCGGGCTGCAGGGACGTTCCTTTGTGCCGCTGGTCCTCGGCTTCGGCTGCACAGTACCCGCCATTATGGCAACCCGTACCATTGAATCGGATCGTGACCGCAAAGTGACCATCATGGTATTGCCGTTGATGAGCTGCAGTGCGCGTCTGCCGATCTACTCTTTGATCATCCCGGCATTTTTCCCGTTGAAATATCAGGCGGGGATCATGTGGCTTGTCTACTTTATCGGGATCCTTTTTGCCCTGGTTGCAGCAAGACTCATGAAAGCTACGTTGTTCAAAGGGGATGGCGAAGTATATTTGATGGAATTGCCCCCGTACCGTATGCCCACAGTAAAAAGTCTCTGTCTTCACATGTGGGACCGCAGTAAAATGTACTTGCAGAAAGCGGGTACAGTCATTCTTGCCGCAAGCATTATTCTCTACATCTGCAATACTTATCCGGTAAAAGATGCAAGTGCAATGCGTGTAGATTATCAATCCGGCATTGAAGCGGCGGAAAAGTCCGCACAATTGACAAAACAGCAGCTCACTGTGGCGGAAACATTGCCCGGCATGACAGAAAAGATGCGCAAAATAATGCGGACCGACAAAATGATTCCGGCGGATTATCTGCACGAAATGGAACAGGATAAATTGACCGGCGATCAGAAAAAACTTGTCGATCATGCAATGCACTGTCAGAAAATCATTGATTCTCTGGAAAATGCCCGACGGGCGGAAATGATGGAATACACCATTTCCGGCAGAACCGGAAAAGCCATGGAAAGTTTCATGAAATATATCGGCTTCGATTGGCGTTTATCTACAGCATCGGTCGCCGCTTTGGCTGCAAAAGAAGTCTTTGTTTCCCAATTGGGTATTCTCTTCTCTCATGGCGATGCCGAAGCAGAATTCGAATCCCTGCGTAAAACTCTGGTCAGCCAGTATACTCCGCTTCAGGCATTCTGTATTATGCTTTTCGGACTGCTTTCCATTCCCTGTATCGGGACATTGGCTGTGATCCGCCGGGAATTGAATTCCTGGGCAATGCCGTTCATCGAAGCGGGTGGACTTTTTGCCCTTGCCTATATTGCGACATGGATCGTTTATCAATTAGGCACCTTGCTCAATATCGGTACAAAACTTCTTTGATTACGGAAAGGATCTGCTGCCATGTCTGATAAATTAACAGAAAGTATGGAGGATTATCTGGAGACGATCGCTCTGCTGATCGATGAGGAAGGACACGCTCATACAAAAAAAGTTGCGGAAAGACTCGGCGTGCAAATGCCATCCGTAACCAGTGTTTTGCAGCAATTGGAACGGATGGATTATATTACATACCGTCCGCGGTATCCTGTAGTCCTCACATCCAAAGGCAGACATACGGCAGACAGAATCATCCGGCGTCACCAGGTACTCCATAAATTCTTTCTGGAAATTTTAGGACTTCCTCTGGAAGAAGCAGAAGCGACAGCCTGCCGGGTGGAACATTCGGTGGATGATGATGGTGTAAACCGTTTTGAATTGTTTACCCATGCCTTGAGTCAACGTTCAGACAGCCGGAAATTGCAAACTTATTTGAGCGAAGCCATGGAATTTATGGATAATTCCGAGACAAAAGATTATATCACGGCAGACCAGCTCATCATCGGCGAACATGCCATATTCCGGGAATTCGGAAGAAATCTGACGGGAAATGAACGCCCGGATCTTCTTCCGGGCACGGAATTGACTTTGCAGAAAATTTCTCTTGATAAAACAAGATTATATTTCCGCATCAAAAATAAACTGGTTGAAATCGATACACCGACGGCGGAAAATATCTGGGTCAGCAGGAACTGTTGACTTTCTTCTGCCGGTGTGTCAAAATCCAGATCAACACAAAGACACCAAGGAACATCGGATAATACAGATGTCCGATCAACCCCAGACTTGAAATTTTCAATCCGGCAGTTTTGGCTACACCGCAGGCGATCAGGATTTGTGCGCCATAGGGGATCATCCCTTGTATCACACAGGAAATCGTATCCAGCACACTGGCAACGCGACGGCTGTCACAACCGTATTTTGCCGACAATTCTTTGGCAATGGGCCCGGCAATCACAATCGCAACCGTGTTATTGGCTGTAAACAAATTGACGATTGTCACAAGACAGGCAATCCCGAACTCACATTGTTTTGCGCTGCGGATCCGTTTTTCAATTCCGTCAAGCATGTACTTGATCCCCCCATTGTAACGGATAAGTCCCAATAAACCTCCGGCAAGGATGGCAACGATCAGCGTTTCAGACATCCCCATCATCCCCTGTCCCATCAAAGAAAAAGCTTTTCCGATGGTAAATATTCCGGAAAACAGCCCGATCAGAGTGGCAAAAACGGTGGCAAAGAAAAGCAATGCCATCACATTAACGCCCAGAAGAGCAAACACCAGAATGGAAAGATAAGGCAATATCCGTAAAATATCCAGCTTTTTTACAAATGCAACATTTGTCACTTCATGGGCACTATGGCTGCCGATAAAAACATAAATCAACAGAACAATCAACGCCACAGGCAGAACAATCCGTAAATTCATAAAAAATTTATCATGCATTGCCACTTCCTGAGTACGCGTCGCCGCAATCGTCGTATCAGAAATCATAGACATATTATCCCCGAACATAGCTCCGCCGACAACAGTCCCCAGCATCAATTCCGGAGAAATCCCCATCGGTGCAACCAATCCGGCGGCAATGGGAGTCAACGCCGCAATGGTACCGCAACTTGTTCCGATGGCAAGAGAAATAAAACAGGAAACAAAGAATAATCCGGCAAGGAGCAAACTGTCCGGAATCAGATCACGGGCAATCAGAACAGCGGATTCCACCGCCCCCATACCTTTGGCGACAGCGGCAAACGCACCGGCAAGAATAAAGATCAAACACATGATCATGATATTGATATCGCCCATACCTCTGGCATAAATATCGACTTTATCCATTAAACTTTTCTTGCGATCCAACATCAATGCAGTAGCGGATGCAACAAGAAATGCAATTGGCATCGGCACGCTGTAAAAATCTCCGGCATAAATCGAAAAACCAAGATAAAACACTGCGAATACAAAAAAAGGAATTAATGCTTTAATATTTCCGATCCGTTCGTTCATGTTCATCACCTTTCATTCATACATTTATTGAATTCTTTTTTATTTCCAATTCTTCCCAACGCTCATACAACCGGGCGGCTTCCGTTCTGACAGATTCCAACTCCTGTTGTAATTGTATTTGATCATTGGCATGTTTTGCGTAAAAATCCGGCTCGGAAAATACCGATTCCAGTTCCGCAATTCGTTCTTCTGCTTTCTGGATCGCTTCTTCCATGCCTTCCAATTCCCGTTCTTCCGCCCAGGTCAATGCCTTTTTCTTTTTCGGCTTCTCAACGGGAATATCTGCTGTCCGTTTCGGTACGACTTTTTCCACCGTCTTTTCCGCAGCAGCAAGACGTTCCCGCCGTTTCTGATCATAATAATCAAAATCACCAATCTCCGTGCGCAATTCCGGATCGCCATGTTCAAAAGCAATGATCCGGTTGCACACACGATTCAAAAAATAACGGTCATGGCTGACAACGACTACAATGCCGCCATAATCCTGCAATGCCTCTTCCAGAATACGCAGGGATGGCAAATCAAGGTCGTTTGTCGGTTCGTCAAGAATCAGAAAATTACCGCCGAGTTTCAATATCTTTGCCAGAATCAAACGGGCTTTTTCACCGCCGGATAGATATTTGACCTGTGACTCAATCCGGTCATCCGTAAACAGAAAACGCTTGAGATACGCACGCACCGTTGTCCGCCCGTCTCCCATATTGACATAATCCGAATCCCCGCCGACTTCTTCCCGCAGAGTTGCATCCGGATTCAAAGCGATACGGTTCTGATCCACATAATTGAAACATACCGTATCCGCAATGGAAATGGATCCCTGATCCGGCGTCAATGCGCCGGTCATGATTTTGAGCAATGTCGTTTTTCCCGCGCCATTGATCCCGACGATCCCGACTTTATCTCCGGCTTTGAATTCAAAATTAAAATCCCGGATCAATTCTTTGCCGCCGATGGTACAATGAATATTTTTCAAATCCACCACTTTGTTACCAAGCCGGGGCGGTTGGGGAATGACCAGTTCCATATTGTCAATACGAACCGGTGCTTCAATGGCGGCAAGTTCATCAAACCGTTTGACTCTGCCGAGATTCTTTTTCAAACGGGCTTTGGGAGAACGGCGCACCCATTCGATTTCCCGACGCAAGAACGCATTGCGTTTCTGTGTTTCCAAATCCTGTGCATATTCCCGTTCCGCTTTTGTTTCCAGAAATTCAGAATAGGATGTACCGCTGGTATAAAGTTTACCGTTATCCAATTCCACCACGCGGGTGGCGATCCGGTCCAGGAAATAACGATCGTGAGTAATAAACAGACATGCACCTTTGTAATCGGCAAGAAAATCTTCGATCCATGCAATCGTATTCACATCCAAATGGTTTGTCGGTTCATCCAACAGCAGCAATTCCGGTTCTGCAATCAAAGTCCGGGCAAGCAGCACTCTCCGGCGTTCGCCCCCGGAAAGTTCATTGAATTTACGATCCGGAAAATGAATCTCCATCTTTTCCAACATCGTCTCCAATTTATTTTCCGGAGTCCAGGCATTATGGAATGTCAGAAATTGTTCCAACTGGGCATGCTGGGGAGAATTCATGGAAACGGATTCATATTGTTTCAACGCATCTTCAAAGATCTGTAATCCTTCCCGGGCAACTTCGATACAAGTTTTTTCCGTTTCCAGATCGAATGTCTGAGGCATCATGGCAATCCGCAGATCACGGCGGATAAAGATTTCTCCGGATGCCGGACTTTCCATCCCTGCGATGATCCGCAGCAATGTGGATTTACCGCATCCGTTTCTGCCGACAAGTGCAACTCGTTCATTTTCACCAATCGAAACTGCAGCAGAGTCCAATAATGTCTGTCTGCCGATAGAAAGACATAATTTATCACCGGACCACAATACGTTATCAGCCATGAGATCACCGTTTTTTCAGAACTGCACAATAAGCTCCGTCATGCGCCGCAGAGGGGAACAGCAGACGGTCATTGACCAATTCAAAATGACCATTCCGGTAAAGGAACGCATCAATCTGCGTCCGGTCTTCCTCTTCTTCAATACTGCATGTGGAATAAATAAGATATCCGCCGGGCCGCACAAGAACTGCCAGAGAATCCAGAATACGTTTCTGCATCCCCTTCAATTCATTCAGACTTTTTTCCGTAAAACGCCACGGAGCATCAGGACGCCGCCGCAAAACTCCGGTATTGGAACAGGGGACATCCGCCAGAATACAATCAAATGATTCCGGTGAAAACGGCGTTTCACAGGCATCACAATCCAAAGTGCGGCAACGAACTCCGGCACGGCGCAAATTCTGATTCAAAGGCAATATCCGTTTGGAAGAACGATCAATCGCCGTCAATACGGCTTTTGGAGAATGATCATGAAGCAGAATCGTCTTTCCTCCGGGTGCGGCACAAGCATCCAAAGCACGCCCGCTGATTTGTTCCGGCAACAGAGAAAGCCACATGCAAGTCGCAGGATCCTGAATATAAATCGCCCCCTGATCCAACAATCCGCTATCAAACAACGCCGCATTTTCTGCCGTTTCATAGAATCGGAAATCACCGGTAAAATCAAGACCTTCCACCGGCTTGGCTGCCAGCGTCGCCGGCAATTCCATCTCTTTGCGGAGCCGGAATGTCAATGCCGGATTGGATGCATAATGCTGAATGATTTCCCTGGCTCGTTCTTCGCCGAAACGCTGAACCCAACGGTTACGCAGAACGGCGGGGAATGACTCCGTATTACACCGGGCTTTTACACTTTTATCCCGCAAAATAGAACGGAGAATGGCATTGACAAAAGATCCTCCGCCATTTCCACTGCGTGCTTTGGCAAATTCAACCGCAATGTTTACCGCAGATTCCGGTGCCAATCCGGTCTGATAATACATCTGCGTCAAAGCACAGGAGACAAGCAACCGCATTTCTCTGCGGACAAGACCTTTCCGCGCATGTTTTGCAATTGTTTCATCAATAAATCCCTTGTGCCGGAAATATTCAAACAGCAAAGATGCCACAGCCGGGCGTTCCGGCCCATTTTCATGCCGGAGCCGGTCCAGACAATCATCAAGGGTCAACAAACCGTCTTCCCAATCACAAAGGAAAGAATAAGCAGAGGAAAGGATTTTTTCAGAAATACCGGAAGGGCGCATGGATCATCTTTCTGTTATATCTTTTGTAAAAAATAACACGGGGGGAGCATTGTTCCGCCCGTGTTTGCTGTAAATCAAACGGATAAAGACAAATTACGGATCGACAATGGCAAATGTCATGCTGATACGGGAAACTTCTTTTCCGTCAACAATCATGGAACCATGACCTTTTCCGAATTTCTTCGTGTTATCCGGAATATCCACTTCCAGACAGAGCTGATCTCCCGGCAGAACCGGCGCAAAATATTCCGCACTGTCGATGCCCATAAAGTAGGCAATCTTCCCTTTGGATGCCGGATTGGACAGGGTATAGATACAGCCAGCCTGTGCTACGATTTCAGGCTGAACAGATCCCATCAACACACGATAACCATCGTTGTAACCGCGGAAAATGGCTTCCGAGTTCGTAACATTCTTCACTGCTGTTACATGACCGTCTTCTGTCAGTTTGGAAACATAATCCACAAACAGGAACGGATAGCGGTGGGGGATAAATTCCATAATCTTGGCAACATCCATTTCACTGGCTGCTGTCTTGTCATAAGTATTGAACTCCAACGGCATGGAGGGATTCCATACTTTTTCACGGACACCCATGGTCAATTCCGCCTGACAGGATACACCGCTGTTGTTTTTCACGACAGCAACGATTTCCGCTGTATCGGCGGTCATGCTGACAACATCCACTTCGATAAAGAGACGGTCGCCGGGCATATTCGGTTTACGGAATTTGACTTTACGCAGGGATTTAATATAAATATCGCCCTTGCGTTCCGGGTCGAGACGCTGCCAAACCGCAACTTCACTGACTTGCGTGATTGCTTCCACAATCAACACGCCGGGCATGATCGGATGATTCGGGAAGTGACCGAGGAAAAACAATTCATCCAATGTAATGGCTTTCAGACCAATCAGTTTGTTTTCATTAACAACACAAATGCGGTCAACCAGAAGCATGGAATTATTGCAAGGCAATAACTCTTTCAATTCGGGATAAGATATAATTCGTTCAGACATAATTCAAAAATTCCTTTCTTGCAAAAAACAATTTATCCTTTGTTTTACTTACCGGCGGACTGGGCAAGCATCGCTTGAGCCAGACGGACATGGCTCGGATGTCCGGATTTGACTGAAACGATATGGGCTTTCACCCGTTTACCCACCAAAAACAAATCGCCAACCATATCCATGATCTTATGACGAACTAATTCATTGGGATAGCGGAGAGCATCTTTGCAGATGATCGCGCCGTCATGCAGCACAACAGCATTATCCAAACTGCCGCCTTTTGTAAGTCCGGCAGCAAGCAACTGTTTCAAATCCTGATAAGCGCAGAATGTTCTTGCACGACTCAATTCATTGGCAAAAGATTCGGTATTGACAACGCAGGACAGGAACTGTGTATCCAATTTTGTAACCCCGAATTCAACCGTCATTGTGATTTTGAAATCATCTGCAGGCAGCAATGCCAATGTACTGTTGCCATCTTCAAAAACAATGGGAGCAGATGCCGTCCAATATTGTGCTTCCGCATCCTGTTCTTCCAAACCGGAATCCTGAATCATATCAAAGAAAGGTCCGGCAGAACCATCGGCAATCGGCGGTTCCACATTATCCATTTCCACAATGGCATTGTCTACTTTTGAAGCATGAAGGGCTGCCATGATATGTTCCACCGTCACAACAAATGCCCCGGTGTCACGGGAGGCGATTGTTGTAGCACGGCGGACATCCACCACATTCTGGGCAACGGCTTTGACTTCCGGAGCACCGGGCATATCGACCCGGCGGAAAACAATGCCGGTATTGGCAGGTGCAGGCAAGATCCGCAATGTTGATCTTGCGCCGGAATGAAGCGCAATGCCGGAGATCCGGCTGGCTGATTTAACGGTATTTTGCATTTCCATAATCACTATCCTTTAGGTAATTTTTAAATATTTTTCATAATTTATCACGTTTTTGCGTGATTACCAGTCAAAAGTGTGCTATATTTAAATAAAAGTCGTATTTTTTTTAATTTTTTGGAGATTTTTATGAAAAATGCTTTGATTTTGACTGGCCCGACTGCCACCGGTAAAACTTCATTCGGTGTCAAACTGGCTCGAAAACTCGGTGCGGAAATCGTCAGTGCCGATTCCAGGCAGGTTTACAAAGGCCTTGATATCGGCAGTGGAAAAGATATCGCGGAATATACCATGAACGATGGATTCACCGTCCCGACTCACTTGCTGGATATTGTCGATCCCGCAAATGTCACATACTCCCTCGCCGATTTTATGCTGGATGCAGAAAAGGCAATGGCTGATATCGAACAACGGAATTCCATACCACTTGTCGTCGGCGGCACTGCTCTCTGGGTCCATTCCCTCTTGTCCCGTTACGAATTGAAAGGCGGTGCCCCGGATCCGCAACTCCGGGAACAATTGCGTGCCCTCTCCCTGCCCCAACTCCGGGAAACCTTGCGGACACTGGCAGGGGAAGATCATTCCATACTCCTGAATGAACCGAATAACCGCACCCGCCTGATCCGCCAGATCGAAATGATCAAACACGGCTCCTCTGTTACTGCGAAAGAAGCACAATTGAATGAGACGGAAAATAGCAGGCAATATCTGCTCATGGGCGTCATGCGTCCCCGGGCTGAAGTCCGCCGGAATATCGAAATCCGCTTGGATGAACGACTGGAACAGGGCATGTTGAACGAAGCAGTCCGCCTTCATGATGAATGTGGTGTTTCCTGGGAAACATTGGAATTTTTCGGATTGGAATACCGGTACATGGCATTGCATCTGCAAGGTAAAATCTCTTTTGATGAAATGCGGTCAACTCTCCTCAATAAAATCCGGCAGTTCGCAAAACGTCAGGACTCCTGGTTCCGCAAAATGGAGCGGGAAGGCTATACAATTTATTGGTTCCGTCCCGATCAGGTGGACGATGCAGAAAATCTCTGCCGTCGTTTTCTTGCCGGCGAAGAATTGGAAGAACCGGCATTGAAACTCGCGGATATCGATTGGGGAAAATAAAATTATTTTTCAGAGGTAAATTCAAATGTCGATCACTGCATATAAAATCCAATCACAAGCGGCAGCGTGATCAGGAAAAACAAAGTCGATACGACATTGAGAAGATTGGCATAAAACGCATCTTTTTCATATACTTCTGCCATCAATGTCAAAGTCGTCGCGGGCGGCATCACAACTGCAAACAATGTCACAAGTAAGATCATTGCGCCATCTTTAACCATTCCGGCAAGACCGCTGTATTTGAAAATAACCGCAAGGATCAGCGGCAATACAACAAGCCGTAAAAGAACGACCATCCACCATCTGCGATAGGTGGTGAGCATGGAAAGTTTTGTCGAGGCAAGAAGGATCCCGCAGATCAATAACGTAATCGGGCCGACCATATCTGCCATTGAGAAAATGGCGTCTTCGAGCGGCTTCGGAAAACGATACTGCAACAACAAAAGAAAAAGCCCCGCAACAGCAGAAAGCACATTAATATTGAGAAACATTTTTTTCCATTCGGCACCCCGTTCTCCCTGCATCACCATTCTGCCGTGACTCCATATAAAGAACAATTGAACAAGCAGATAACTGCTGGCATAAATCACATAATCCCACCCCATTGTCGCAGCAATCAGCGGAATGGCAAGATTGGCAGAGTTGGGGTAAATAACGGACAACTGTTCGACTTCATTAAAATGCAATACTTTCCGCATCAAAGGGAGCAGCATGAAAAAGAACAGATGAATGGCGATCGCCATCACAAAGGAAAAAATCATACCATTGCGGAGTGCGGGGGTGAATTCCACACAGAATGCACGCAGAATAATACAGGGAATAAACAAATAAAGCGTAATACGTGCAATCCCGTGGATATCCTGCGGCTTGACAATTTTTGTTTTTACCAGGGCAAAACCGGCAGCCATAATAACAAAGTATGTTATTATTTTTGAAATCAGAACAGAAAACATGACACACTCCGTCTAACATTTTATTTTGTAACTATACATCCTATAAATATACAACTGTTTTTCTGATTTTTCAACTGCAATCACTCCTGTCCGGAAAAAATTTCCGGATAGGAGAGGTCTGCCGGGATTTATTGTATGTTAAAATGTTCATTGCCTTTTAATATTTAACACAAAAATCCCTGCCTGTGTATTATAACAGCATATATTCTTAAGGTATAATTCTATACTTCAATATGGTTTTGAAAAAAATCACAGATATCCCATAATTTTTCAAAAAACGGGTGTTTCCGAGGATAATTGA
>JAFVSW010000244.1 GCA_017503545.1 Lentisphaeria bacterium
ATGGCAGCTGCGGTATCACTGACACAATTAACTCCGAACCACGTGTATAAACTGTATAGTGTGAAGTCGATGGAAAATAAAGGCGGTGCGGCATAAGATGTAATCAGAAAATTTCCGTAATCTTCCGGATCACCCAGGGCAATATATCGGAATTGCCAGAAAAACGCAAGCAGTGCCCATACAATGATGGTTGCGGATGCAATTTTTGAATTGGTCAATTTTCTGAAAAATGCCCATGCAAAACAAAGACATGCCGGTGTGAATATACAGCAGTTGACGACCAGGAAAAACGGATAAAATCCCTCAAACGTTTTTGCTCCGGTGAGTAGAATAAACGGAATATAGAGTAACGGAAAACCGATTGTGTAACGCCATGGACCGGAGAATTTGCCATCAAGAATATCTCTTGCCACCTGAAAATAATCCGGGTCATCCGCTTGTCCTTGAATGATATTACCGCTTTGTCCCAATGCAAAAGAATAGATTCCCACACAAAAGAGAAAGATTCCGGCATAAGGCAGAAGATGCCGAATTTTCTGCCATTTTCCTGTAAAGTAAATTATTGTACAAAGGGTCGCCAGAAACAGTAAACCGAGCCCCCGGTTTCTTAACGGCAAATTTTTCCGCGGATGTAATGTCGGCGTATCTTTGGGTGATTCTTTGCTGTATTCCAAACCCGGTGCAGCCCAGAAGATTCCGGCGCCGGGGAGAAGAACTTGATGGAATTTCAATGGCAGCAATAAAGCCCCGGATGTAAAGGGAACTTTTTTTGTTTCGCCGACTTGTAATTCTTTATTTTCAAAGAGAATGATGACCGGAGAAGTTTTCGGATCCGGAGATTTATAAAGGGGTGTATTGGCAGGAATCGTGATTGTATTTGATTGTGCGGCAAGCGGTAATGCTGTTATAAGGAACAGTAAAATAAATTTAAGAAATCCCATGAAATCAACTCCGTTTGATGATTATCCTGCAATATAATACAGATTTTTGAAAATGCAAACAAAAAAACACCGTTTGCCGGAAAAGACAAACGGTGTTTGAGAAATCAGGTAGATCTGATCGATTACCGAGCGTAGTATTCGACGACGCGCAGGGATTCGACGTTGACCGGAATTTCTTCGATCATCGGCTGACGGGCAACAATGATCTTGAGAGCTTCTTTGTCGACTTCGAAATAAGCGGGAGCTGTAGTTGTGACAGCTTTTGCGATTTCAGCGACTTTAGTAGATTTTTCTTTGACAGTGATCACATCACCGATGCGGAGGATGTAAGAACCGCGGTCAACGATTTTGCCGTTGACGAGGATGTGACGATGGTTGACGAACTGTTTTGCGGCAAAGACAGTGGGAGCAAAGCCGGCATGGTATACAGCGGCATCCAAACGGAATTCGAGACGCTGCATGAGGATTTCGTTGGTTTTACCTTCGATGCGTTTTGCTGCGAGGAATGTGTTGCGGAGCTGATTTTCAGTCAAAGCGTAGTGTGCTTTGAGTTTCTGTTTTTCCTGCATCATTTCGCCGTAGGTAGAGAGTTTTTTGCGTTTTGCAGCTTTACCCTGCAGACCTGCAGCGTAAGTTCTTGCTTTGCCTTTCACTGTCGGGCAGTTCGGCATGTTCCAGACGCAATAGCCGAGACGACGGCACAATTTGTGTTTTGCTTGAACTTTTTTCATCCCAGTTTCCTTTCTCTTTAGGAGTGATTTGTAAACGCAGAAAAGGTGTCAAGCTCCGTTTTCCGGGGGCCTTCCCTGCGAAAGTGAATTGTGTAATATAGCACAAGTTTTTCAGATGTCAAACTTTTTTTCAAGAAAATATGAAATTAAATCTTTTCCGTCTCCCGCACCCAATACACACAGTAAATCGCCGGATATTAAATGGTTGCGGACGGTTTGCGCCATTTCTTCCATTGTCCCGTGCAGCGCAACGCCGTTTGCTGCCGCCGCCAGATCGTCCGAACTGTATCTGCCTTTCCCCGTCCAAGCGGCAAATACCGGCTGGATAAATAATTGATCGGCAACGGATAATTCTTTTGCGAAATCTTCAAAATACCGTTCCAGTCTGGCGTAACGGTGTGGTTGAAAGACGACGACCATTCGTTTTCCGGGATGTATTTTTCGCATCGCCTTTAACGATTCCCGGACTTCTGTCGGGTGGTGTGCATAATCTTCCACGATCCGCAATTCCGGTGTGTCCAGGCGCACACTCATACGGCGATCAACGCCGGGAAATTCTTCCAGGGCGGTCAGGATTTTTTCTCTTGAGAAACCGAGGTGTTCCAGTGTCCGCAGTACCGTATATTGATTCTGGAGTTGAAATGAGCCTTTTGATTTATTTTCCTGTTCAGAAAAAATAGTTTCCGGTGTAAATTCCCGGTCTGTGATCCGGAGTGTGCAGTTATGATTGCCGAATAAATCATCGGTGCAGTTATTGGCATAATAAAGCAGAACTTTTGATTGTGCGGCAAATGTCCGGAAATTCTTTTGCAGCACATCCCATCCGCCCAAACTCCACACATGATCATCTTCCACATTGGTCACGATCCCGAAGTATGACGTCAACCAGGTATGAGAGCCATCACTTTCATCGGCTTCTGTGATAAAATATTCTCCATCACCGGCGTCCCCGGCGATCATTCCCGGAACAGCGCCGCCGATAAGGTATCCGGGTTTTGCCCCCAATTGGCGCATGGCAAAAGTCAGCATGGCAGTTACAGATGTTTTTCCGTGGGAACCGCTGACAGAAATAACTTTATCATAAAGGCGAGTTAATTCCGCCAATGCTTTTCCGCGCCGGAGAATGACGGCGTTTCTGTTTTTTGCTTCCCGGATTTCCGGGTTGGAATCATCGGCGGCGGAAGTATGAATCAATAAAAGTTTTTTTGCATCCGGCAGATGTTTTGCATCATGTTCGCCGATGAATACCGGCAAGCCCATATTCTGCAATGCCAGTGTTTCATTATTTGCTTTCAGATCGGAGCCGGAGACCCGGAAACCTTTCTGATGAAAGATACGCATAAGCGGAGCCGTTCCCACGCCGCCGCACCCGAGAAAATGGACGGCAGCATCCGGGGAACGGAATGGAGCAAGTAAACAATTATTTTGATCAGACACGATATTATCTCCGGATTTCAATATACATCATAATAATATATACCGGAAATCCGGAAATAAAAGTCTGTTACTGTAATTATTGCGGTTTTTTACCGAAAATGGCATGAAGTTTTTTCAAATCCACTTTGGGGATACGGTCATAGGTGAGAATACCGTTCTGTTCCTGTTCGATATCCGTTAATTGTGTGTAACAGTATCCGCAAAAATCTTTCTGCGTCAACATGACATCGATTTCTTTTTCGATCAGATCCAGATATTCCTCTTCGGTGGAAGTGGTGGAATATCCCCATGAACCATATTTATTTTCTTTTGCGATACCTTCGGGGAGATATTTGAATCCGCCGAATTCGTCGCAAATATAAGGTTGACCTTTGTATGCTTTCTTTTCCATTTCGTTCCTGAAGAAGACGGGCAGATCGTCTTTTCCGGAAAGAGCTTCTTTCAATTCTTCCGGTTTATTCCGGTAGGTATGAACGGTCCACAAATCTGTTTTGACATGATGGTATCCGCTGGTTTCATTGCAGGGACGGGTGGGATCAAGCTGCTTTGTCAGGTCATAAATGGTTTCCATGAATACGGCATAACGTTCCTGCTGTTCCGGGCGGTCACCGGGCCAAGTTTCGTTGGCAGGGGTCCAGGTCACGATGGACGGGTGGTTGTAATCCCTGCGGATACAGTCCTGCCATTCCCGGGTGAATAACATACCGGCTTCCCAGAATTTTGCAATATCGCTGTTCAAGAGATACGCAGAGAAACAGGCTGCACCCCAGGATGGTGTTTCGCCCCAAGTGATATATCCCAATTTATCCGCCCAGTAATGGAAGCGTTCTTCAAAGATTTTCTGATGAAGTCTGGCTCCATTGAATCCGGCTGCCATAGAGTATTCGATATCTTTTTTCAATGCTTCATCTGTGGGGGCAGTCCAGATACCATCCGGATAGAAGCCTTGATCCAGCACAAGGCGGAAATAGAATTTTTCATTGTTGAGATAGAACTGATTGCCTTCAATATGGATTTTCCGCAGTCCGGCGTAAGAGGTCACCCGGTCGATTACGGTATTTCCATCGGACAAGGTATATTCAATATCATAAAGGAACGGATCTTCCGGACTCCAGGTGCGGATGGTGTCGAGGGTGATCGTAACATTCATTCCGCTGACGGCGTTGACTTCTTTGCATCCGGTTTCTTTGCCGTCGGCAAGGATGCGGATTTTCAGTTTCAAATTTTGTTTTTCGGCGAACAATTCCGGTTTGAAATGGAAGGAACCGTTATCCAAATCCGGTGTAATGGCACAAGAGGTCAGAGCGTGGTGATTTACGGCTTCCATCCAAACGGTTTGCCAGATTCCGGTCGTGCGGGTGTAGGAGCAGGCTTTTGACTGATAGAAAAAGCATTGTTTGCCGACCATTTGAACGGAAGAACGGGTATTGTCTTTGACCCGGAGTACAAAATGGCATTTTTCTCCCGCTTTCACAGCATCGGTGAGATCAAAGAAGAACGAACAGCTGCCGCCGATGTGGTGACCCACTTCTTTTCCATTGATAAAACCCCAACATTCGTAATCCACTGCGCCGAAATGGAGCAGGATTTTTTTACCCGCCCATTCTGCGGGAATGTTCAATTCTCTGTGATAATACATTTCTTCAATAAAGTCAGTGTGCTGAACACCGGAAAGTTCGCTTTCCGGGCAGAACGGGACATTGATGACAGATTTAAACCCGGTTGATTCATTCAATTTCCGTTCCATTCCGCTTTTTCCGTGATCAAACTCAAACGTCCATGCGGTACCATTGAGATTGATATAACTTTCCCGCACAAATTGGGGGCGCGGATATTCACTTCGGGGAATATGTTGTGTGTTGTTCATAAAAAAACTCCTTTCTGATTTGATTTTTTAGAAATGATATAATATATTATCATTAATTAAAAAATAAAGCAGAAAATTGCTAATTTTTATGGATAATATAAGCATGCACGAAGATTTATTGACTTTTTCCGGACTTCCTGATGACAGGGTGATACATTTGGATCTTGCCGGAATCTCTTATAAAG
>JAFVSW010000245.1 GCA_017503545.1 Lentisphaeria bacterium
GATACAATCGACTTTTTTGAAATGGGCTTGTATTATACGCCGGATGTGGTGTATACTCATTATGAAAAAGTGTATAAGCAGTTCGGTGACCGGAAAAAGAATTTCTATCCCACCCATACATTCGGTCAGACTTCCGGTTGCCCCGATTTCCACATGAAAGCTCATCAACTTACCGAATTGATTTATGAAGCGGCGATTTACGGCGCACAGGGTATCTGCTGGTATTATTATCCCTATCTGGAACCGTTGCGTATGAAGTATATCATTCAGGCATTGAATGTGATTCTGCCCTTTGAAAACCTGATTGTGAAAGGTGATATTGTCAAAGACATCACTATCGACAATACTGCTATGCAGTTGACAGCACGGCGTAAGGGGCAGGAAGGGCTGATCGCCGTTCGTGCTTATAAAGCCAATACGGCGCAGAAAGGAAAGATCACTTTTACCGGCTTGAAAAAGAAAACGGCAGTATACGATTGTATCACCCGGAAAAAACTGGCAGACCTTTCACCGGACCGCAATTCCTTTGAATATACGGTGGATGCCAACCGGTGTCGATTGTTATATTTCGGCACGGATGCACAGTGGAAACAGAGAAAATGACTCTTTTTCATCAACTTTCCGGAAAAAATTCAAATTTGATTTGAAAATTTGAGTTTAACGTATATTGTATAGATACCGGCAGTGGAAACGGTCTGCTGCTGGTATTATTTTTTAATCAGCAGAGTCGATGCGAAGTTGACTCCAGTAGAAAGGATAGATGGGTATCTCCCTCATGAAAACCTTGTTTGCAGGCAATTTGCCATTCAACACAACAGAACAGGAATTGAATGACCTGTTCAGTCAGTATGGAACCGTAGGAAATGTTCAGATCGTCACAGCCAGAGATACCGGTCTGCCCAGAGGATTTGCTTTTATTACCGTCGAAGATGAAAGTGCAGCCGCTATGGTTGAAGCACTGAACGGATCCATGTTCGCCGGAAGACGTATGAAAGTCGATGAAACCAGAGAAGATCAAGTCGCTCCCGCAGATAAAGATGCTGCCGGTGATGCGGATGATGATAAACGTTCCGAATTCCGCCCGCGCCGTTCTTTCCGCCGGGATGGCGATAGAGATGATCGCGGCAGTTTCCGCCGTCGCGCCGACCGTGATGGCGAATTCCGCCCGCGCCGCTCTTTCCGTCGTGATGGAGAAGAAGGCGGCAGCTTCCGCCGTCGTGACGACCGTGATGGAGAATTTCGCCCGCGTCGTTCCTTCCGCCGGGATGGAGAAGAAGGCGGCAGCTTCCGCCGTCGTGACGACCGTGATGGCGAATTCCGCCCGCGTCGTTCCTTCCGCCGGGATGGAGAAGAAAGCGGCAGCTTCCGCCGTCGTGACGATCGTGACGGTGAATTCCGCCCGCGTCGTTCTTTTCGTCGTGATGGAGAAGGTGGCGGCTTCCGCCGTCGTGACGACCGTGATGGCGAATTCCGCCCACGCCGTTCGTTCCGTCGTGATGGAGAAGAAGGCGGCAATTTCCGTGCCCGCCGTCCGTTCCGTCGTGAAAATTCCGATTTTCAGGAGTAATAGAGCATGAAAATTCTGATTGCCGGCGATTCTACGGCAGCCAATTATAAAGCCACTCTTTATCCTATGATGGGTTGGGGACAGGCTCTTGAATATTTTGCCAAACCGGATGTGGAAGTTTTGAATTTTGCTATGCCGGGCAGAAGTACAAAATCATTCCGTGCGGAAGGACATTGGCAGAGACTGCTTGACAATATTTCGCAAGGCGATTGGATTTTCATTCAATTTGGTCATAATGACCAGAAAATAGAACAGGAGATCGGGGTACAAGAGGATGATTTCCGCAATAATCTTTCCCGGATGTATGATGAAGTCCGGGAAAGGGGCGGGAATGTTCTGTTGTTGACCGGCGTGTTGCGTTGCGCTTATGACCGTAGCGGTTTGCTTATTGAAACACAAGGCAATTACCCGCAAATCATCCGTGAAACAGCAGAAAAGTTTGCATTGCCGTTGGTGGATGCTCAATCTATTTTGCGGGAATTTGAAAAACGTAATGGGCGCATGGCATTGCAGGAACTTTATTGTTATCCATCTCCTCCGGGCAATTGGGTTCCGCCCGGCGCATTGGATACCAGCCATTTCAGCATTTCCGGTGCGCATAAAGTTGCTCAAATGATCGCGGATGACATCAAGCGTCAGCAATTGCCGATGGCGGATTTGTTTTATTGATACAGAGCCGATGTCTCATCTTTTTCATTTTTTCCGGAAGGTAAGAACCAGAACTTCCGGCGGATTATTGAAACGGAATCCGCTGTATCCTTTTCCGCCCATCCCTGCGGAAACATACATTTTTTTTCTGCCTTCTTCAAACCAGCCGTAAACGTATTTTCCGGTATGTCCGTGCTTCATCATTCCGGCAAGTTTTCCTCTGGAAAGTCCGGGCAGATGTACCACGCCGCCATGGGTATGACCGGCAAGAATCAAGATTGGTTTTTCTGCCGGAATATGAGGAAAAATTGCGGGACGGTGCGACAGAACAAGTACCGGTTTTTCGTATGACTGAAGTTTTTTCCGCATATTTTTATCCAAACTGGTCTTTTTCTCCGGTTGATCTTTCAATCCGCATAACAGCAACGTTTCTCCGTTGAAACGAATATTCACATAAGAATTCCGCAGCAGCCGGATTTTTGTTTTGCTGAGAAATTCTATCGCCGGAATCGGCAGGGTTTCCTCATGATTGCCTAAAATAGCATAAATCCCGCAGGGTATTTCCGGCAGGGAATCCAATATTTTCTGAAAATCCTTTTTGATTGGAGAATAATCATCGGGCCGGTAATGAAACAAATCCCCGCCGATCAGGAGTAAGTCCGGTTTTTCTTTTTTGACAGCATCCGGTAATTCTTTTGTAAATAAGGACTGCTTGATCACTTCTTCCCGTAAATGCAAGTCCGTTATATACATGATTTTCAAATTCCGGTGTGCTTCTTGCCAGCCGGGCAGATCCAGATTTTTCCGGATGATTTCCAATGCCGTACTATTTACGGCGATCAGACAGAACAGCAAAGTAACAAAACATCTGATATTTTTCAGCATATAATTCGATCCAATTTTTGTTTTCTCTGTAATATACACTAAAAAACCGTACTTTTCAATTCATGAAAGTGAAAAGTACGGCAGGATGTCAATCATAAAATCGTTTGTCAACGTCTGTGACCTCCTTTCTCGCCATGAGGACGCGGCGCAGGACGATGATGATGTCTCGGCGGTGGCGGTGCCGGACGATAGTAATAATGGGGCCGCGGGGTTACTACGACCGGTGGCGGTGCGATCACTGCCGGTTGCGTTACGATGACCGGACGCGGTGCCACGATATCCAGGGATGCCCCGACCAACCGGACAATATCAGTGGCAAGTCTGACACCATTGTGTCTGTAGTGATCATGGTGATGTGGTTTTGCATAAGCGGCGGTTCCGGCAAAGATTGCGATTGCGGCGACAGTCAGAATTTTTGTTGTGTTGTTCATAGTCGTTCTCCTGTGTTTACTTTTTTTAAAATCAGTTTTAATTTTCTAACAGTTCGTAAATCCGAACCGTTTCTGCCCATATAACGTTATCGTTTATGGTTATAGTGTAGCAAAATTGGAAAATTTTTAAAAAATTTTGATATTTTTTTTAATCCGGCTTGAAATAAGTGTTAAGGTGTTTATATTATTAGTATCACTTATATACAGGAGAATTTTCTCAATGGCAAGACAATTAAAATACGATCAGGTGCGCTTGGCAATCCTGAATATTATTGCGGAAGATCATTTGCAGCCGGGGGATCGTCTGCCATCGGTGCGCCAGCTGCTTACACGGATCCCGTGCAGTATGATTACATTGCGCAAAGCATTGGAAATGTTGGAGAATGAATCCATGCTGAGTCGCTGTATCGGCAAGGGGACTTTTTTGAAACAGAATATTTCCGCACCGGACCGGAATGGTAAAATATTATTTATTAATGTGAGCCGGAAGGGGAAAAACAGTTATCTTCCGCCGGGCAGTCTGGAATACATGCAATTTTATTTCAATGGTACCTGGCTGGATTTTCAATATCTTCAGGTGGAAAGTTTTTCCGATTCGATTCTGAAATCTCTGGATCATGTGTTGGGGATTATGTTATACGGCTGGCTGACGGATGAATTTATGTGCAGCATGAAAGCCTTGCAGATTCCCATGCTGATTGTGGGGAACAGCCCCCGTTTTAATGGTATTCCGCAGGTTGAGTTGGATATCTGCGCCAGTGCGGAATTAGCGGCGGAACAACTGATTCACAAAGGGGCAGGGAGCCTGTTTCTTTTGAACAGTCATCCGGATTATTATATGCATGATGCTATTTCAGCGGGCATAGAGAAAACAATCAGTAAGCATAAGAATGTCGAATTCAAGTCTATGGATTTGACCGGTCCGGATCAGCCGGAACAGCTCCGCCGGATGATTGAGCAATTCGGGCATTATGATGCCTGGATTTTTGAATTGGGGAATTATTTTACTTATCTGGGTACATGCCGTTATTATTCTCTGGAGCCTCATCCGTTGATTGGAATTGTGGGGGATTGCGGAAATATTACTTACCCCGGACATTATTTGATTCTCGGGTCGGATAATACCATTGTCACAGTCTTCCGTCAATCTATATTCAAGGAGGCGTGTGAACAATTGAAAGGGCAGATCATGTACAATATTCCACTGGCATCGGTCAGTATACAACCTGAAATAGAAAACAGAAATAAGAATAAGGAGTCCTTATGAAACAACCAAGTCATAACAGCTTTTTCACGTTGATCGAATTGCTGGTGAGTGCTGCTTGTAAAGTTAGGGTTTTGCCGTTTTATTGCCTCAAAATAATTTATAAAAACGACACATCCTTACGCCCGCAAGGGCGCACTTCACGCTTTTTTTGCGAATGCAAAAAAAGCTCTTCACACCTTCACATCTTCACTCAATCAGCGTTCACGCTGATTGAACTTCTGGTCGTGATTGCCATCATTGCCATTCTTGCTGGAATGTTGCTGCCTGCTTTGTCAAAAGCAAAAGAAAGCGGAAAGACTGCGCAGTGCGCCAATCAGGAAAAACAGATCGGGCAGGGATTCTGTCTCTATGAAGTTTCCTACGACCGTATGCCGCCTTCCAATATGGCTGACCCCGCACCCGTTGATAAAGATATCTGGGATGCACTGCTGCTGGATGGCAAGTTCATCGATAATTATAAAATCTTCTTCTGTCCCTCTGACCGCGTTCCGCGTACAACCGGAGCTCATGGTCTCGGCTGTAAATTTGACAACGCCCCCAGAACTTATACGGTCAACCTGATGTTCTTTGAAGACGTGTTGACGAATACCAAACCGGGCGGGAGCAATGATACGGCGGCGAATTGTCTCGGCTTCGGGAGATTGAACCGTCCGAAGAAAAAGCCGTCCCGTCTGGCTCTTATGTGGGCGAAACCGAGCGCATCACACCGTGTCGGATTGCGTGGTTCCTGCAGTACCAATTTCCCCTATCCGTTTTCCACACTCTCTGCTGCTTATCAGGCATCGAAAGAAGATTATTCCAATCTCCATGGTAAATTCGGCAATTATCTGTACGGTGATATGCACGTAGGACGGGTCAATATTGACAATTATGCGAACACAATTGTTGCCTGGCAGCAGTTGTCCCATACCGGGGTTGAATAAGATATTAACATAAAGGATATTTTCATCATGCGCAGTGTAAAAACATTATTCGTACTTTTAACCGCCGGCTGTATCGGCAGCGTGAATGCGGCAGATTATTTTTCCTGTGACTTTACCGAACTGACGGCAAAAAACGGCACTCAAGTTGTCAAAGCCTCATCCGCACAAAAGGAATTTCGTTCGGTTACCGGATTCGGCTATTCCGGGCGGGGCGGATTGTTTGCCATGGACAGTCTGGAGGATTTTGCACAGGTTGCAAAAATGCAGCCGTTGAAACCTCATTCTGCATTAATCTTTAACGGCTTGAAAAACTTTCCCGCATCGGAAGGCAGCTGTGAAATGTGGATTGCTCCGTATTTCAATCAGGTTCATGCGTATCGTGGTTCCAAGGATACCAAACTGAAACTTTCCTATATTTTCAGTTTGTTCTGCAATAAAAAAGGTACAAACTTTGCCCGTGACGGCAAATCCACAATTTTTGCATATATTCATGGCAAACAGTTGAAAGTGCATTTTGTATTTGCTGACGGGAAAACTGCAGTGCTGAGTACCTCCGTGGCAAAATGGAAAGCAAAACAATTCCGCAAAATCACGCTGACTTGGAAAAAAGGGAATCAGCGTCTTTATATCGATCAGAAACTGGCAGCGGAAAGTGCCAAAGAAGGGACGCTGGCTGATTTCAATTCCATCGAAATCGGCGGACGTGATTTCAATCTCAGTTTTCAGGGCGTGATTGATGATATCAAAATCTTTCCCGGTATGCCGAAAGATGTGAATTCTCCGGATTTTGAAGGCAATCCGCAGACTTTTAAATCCGTTCCCATTGCCCCCGGAACGTTGGATGTGTGGAAGAATGATGTTAAAACAACTGCGCTGAACGTAAAAAAAAAAACGGGTTTAATCAGCTTTAATTATACCGGACAACAGGAATATTCCCTGTGGACCCGTATGGTGAAAACTGTTTCGGTCCGCCCCGGTTCCGTTTTGCGGACCGATTTTGTATTCCGGAAAAATAAATGGCAGTATGGCAGTCGGGCAGATTTCCAGATTGAATTCCTGGATGATGCCGGAAAGAGCGTTAAACGGCATACTATCGATGCCTCCACCATGGGCGGCGGCTATATTTCAATGGTGCTGGCAGAGTTATCCAGTCTGACGGCGCTCCATGAAAAAATCTCTTATTTCAATTATTTCCGCGTCCCCGCCAATGGTACGCAAGTCCGTTTGTGTGCCGGGTTTGCTGGTAATCCCTGTGAATTGGAATTGCTGGACTGGAAATTGCGGGAAGCTGACCCTGCATTTGCTCCCTGGTTCCGGCAGCCGCCTTTGGGCACACAACTCTCCTATCCCGATTCCCCGGTGATGACGGATGAGGCTGTCCGGAAAATGTTGGCAAGCCGTCCCCGTACAGAATCCCGGCTTGTGCGTGAGCATGACCGTCTGGCGTGGCATGTCAACGGCAAAAAGATCGCCCCGGTTATTTTGCATAACCCTATTACGGGCAGTTATGAACGCGTGACTGCATTCCGTAAAGCCGGTTTTTCGCTTTTCACCAGTGCAGTCATTCTGGGCAGAGCTCCTTACCCGGATGATTATGATCAGATCTGGTTGGAAGATGGTTCGATCGACGTTACCGGCATGGAAAAAGCGGTCTACCGTGTGCTCCGGGAAAATCCCGATGCGCACGTAATCCTGAACCTGATTGTTTATCCCAGTGCCTACTGGTTGAAGAATAACCGGAACGAATTGCATCCGGGCAAAGATGGTAACCCGCTGATTTTGAGAAACGGCGCATTCACCAATCGTACATCCGCCGAATTTCCCGTCAAGCCCGGCGAAACATGGAGTCCTTCCATTCATTCTGCCAAATATCGGGCGGATATCGCCCGCGTGCTGGAAGATGTCATGCGGAATTTTGAAAAAACGGATGCTTCAAAAGCCGTCGCCGGTATCTATATCACCGGTGGTGATGACGGGCAGTTCCGTGCTCCGGTTATTCCGGATAGCTCCCCGGTGGCACAAAACGCATTCCGTCAATATCTGAAAGAAAAGTATAAAACAACCGCTGCACTTTCGCTTGCATGGAAGAAAACGATTGCCGCCTGGGATGAAATCAAAATCCCCACCGGAGCGCAGATGAAAGGACAGAATAACATTGTTTTTACATCCGGTCAGCCCTGTGTGGAAAGCGATTACCGCAAATTTATTTCTGCCGAATGTACGAAACTGAAAAGAGCGATGCGGAAAGCCGTGAAAACGGGTGCACCCCGTCTGCTGGTTGGCGGATATGATTGTGCCGTAGCTCTCTCCGGCAGTATCTGGTACGGCAGAGGCGCATATGCTCACGGCGATATTATCCGGGATCCGTATTGTGATTTTCTGATTTCTCTGCCCGGATATGAACGGGGCCGTGATGAATGTTTGATTCCCATGGGGTTGAAAGCCTTCACCGGATCTATGCGGCTTCACAAAAAATTGATTATCAGCGAAATGGATATCCGTAATCCGGAACAGCCCACACTTGGCTGGATTTACCGGAGCCGCAACTGGCAGGCCGTTCACAATTACCGCACGTTTACCGAATTGTTGAAATTGTATGCCGGATATGCGGCTGCCTGGGGCGGGGCATTTCATGCTTATTCCATGGGCAGAAATTACTATAATACCCCGGAAGCATTGGCTGCATGGAAGAGTGCTGCCGCAATTGCTTCCGCCGCTCCCGGAGAGCCTTTGGGGGATGACCGGATTGCTTTTATTGTGGATGAGCGTTCCAGTGATTTCTTCTGTCATTCACCGCTTGGACATTTTAATTCCGAAAGCTGGAACCGGAATCCGGGTCATGCTTTGTGGCTTTCCCAGGTCCGTTTTGATGCTTATTTATCTGACGATCTGTTTCATAAAGAGTTCAATGCCCCGAAGATTTTACTGCTTGCCAATCTGGCAACCCTCACGCCGGAAAAATTGATAGAAATCCGGAAACAGTATCTGAAAAATGGAAGAATTCTTGTTTACCTGGGCTTGCCCGGGATTTTCTCCGGCAGTAATATGACGGAGCTTTCCAAAGCATTGAATATTACATTTGTGCAGCCGGAAACGATTCGCAACCGCAGTCTTTTTGTTAAAAATTCCTCCGATCCGCTTCTGCAAAACATTTCCGGTTATCTGTACGCCCCTACGGAAAGCCGTCCGGTTGTCCATTACGGCAACGTGGGTATTTTGCCGCAGAATGGCTTGCAAATGCTGGCGCACTACCAGAATACCGAGGTCGGCGGGATGGCAGTCCGGCGTTCTGCGGATGGGACAGAGATCTTTATCGGCCAGCCCGCTGCAATCTCTCCGCAGTTGATCCGCAACATTGCAAAAAGTGCAGGGATACAGCCGGTTTCCGATGGGGATGATTTGACGGTTTGCGGCGGTGGCCTGATTGTGATGGGCGGTTCAAACCGCAGCGGAATCCGTCGCATCTATTATCCTGCCGGAGTGAAAAAACTGGAATGTCTGACCGGGCAGAAAGTGCTTCAGGATAACGGTAAATATCTGGAGTTTGATTTGAAGTACGGCACATGTGCCGTCTTCCGTTGTGTCCGGTAATGAATACAAAAAAAGGCGGAACGCAATGTGATCGTGACCCCGTTGACCGCTTTCGGCATGATGTTCTGGAGCATGACATCATCCACGCCATCGCCGTTATAATCGCCTCCATCGCCGATATCGTACATATCGTTATTGGCGTTGATGGATGCGAGATTGAACGGATTGCCCTTCAAAGGCTTGCCGGGCTCCGTATTATTTTTGATCCGGGACAGAATATAACACACTTTTATAAGATGTCAAAGCCCATTCTGCATTTTTTTACAGAATGGGCTGCGGTTTTTTTACATGTTATCGGCTTGCAAGGGTCAGCGTCTGCCGCCTCTGCCGTGGTGATGCTGCGCCGGACGGTGATGTTGACGCGGCGGAGGTGCCGGACGGTAATGATGGCGCGGCGGCGGTGGAGGTGCCGGACGGTAATAGTAGTGCGTTTGCGGTACTACCACGACCGGAGCCGGAGCTACCACGACCGGAGCCGGAGCTACTACGACCGGAGCCGGTGTTGTGACAATCGGAGCCGGTGTTGTGACAATCAGTGGTGGTGGAGCCACAACGACTGTGCGTGGCGGTGTCAGCAGATCGAGGGAGGCATCGACTAATCTGACGATATCCGTTGCCAAACGGATACCTTTATTGTCACCGTGATGATGGTGATGAGGTTTTGCATAAACAGCAGTCCCCGTGAGAACCGCAAAAGCGGCAACGGTCAAAATTTTTGTTGTTGTGTTCATAATCATTTACCTTTCTATTCCGTTTTTTTGTTGTTTCAACTTTTCAAACATTTCGTATTTTCGAACGATTCTGACCATATAACGGCATGAGCGGTGAAATTATTGTCATTATTTTGAAAAAAAGTAAAAATTTTTATTTTTTTTATATTCGGAGACAGCTGGCAGGTAAAAATTTGAAACAATGGAAGGTTGAAAAAGATCTCTTTGATGAGGATATACCAGTTTATTGGTATTCACCGGGCATTATCACGATAATAAAAAAAGCCTCTTCGACGTTTTGTTCCATAAAATCAAATCTTATTTGAGTTTAATATTCTCTGAAGTTTATGCCTTTTCGATTTTAAATACCCTCGGATTTATACAAGAAAAGAACTCAACGTCCGAATAAGCTGAGATGAATCTA
>JAFVSW010000246.1 GCA_017503545.1 Lentisphaeria bacterium
ACATACCGGCAAATTGCGGTTGTCTTTGCAAAAGTTCGCTCCAGTCCTCTCCATCCAATTTGTCCCAATGGCACATACCGGCAAATTGCGGTTGTCTTTGCAAAAGTTCGCTCCAATTCCAACCGTTCAACTGGCTCCAATCACATTTATGGGCAAATTGCGGCCACAACGATAATAATTCGACCCAATCCAGTCCGTCTGCTTTCCCATGAAAATATTTACCGGCAAAGGAAATATCTTTTCTCAAAAAATCACGCCACAAAAATTCAATATCTTCTTCATTGTTCATATCTGAACCGGTATTCATCTGCGTTTTCATCTTTTCCTGGAACTGTGTTCTTCCATACAATAACCCGGATTTGAAATTTTTCAATCCCCGTGAAAATAAATTGGCATAAAATTTCCATATCTGCTTGAAAAAATGAAAAGTCCGTCTATATTATGCACGCGATATCCCCCGTTAAGATTTTTGCTTTCCGCAGTTTATGCGGATCGCTCTGGTAAAGAACGGGCGGCGGACGGCTCCGCCGGGTGTGGCAGTGACGGATCAATATGTCAGAAGAGGAGGTGGTCATGAGCAAATTGAAAGTGGCATTCGTGAGGAATTGGATCGACGAACAGCGGGAAAAAGGCTGCAGAGTCATCCGTTCACTCGAACAGTGGATCAAATCTTTGGAGTGGGTTTCATTGAAATCCAGTTCCAATTTTGAGTTGACAGTGGAATTGCAGCCGGCGGAACGGGAAAAATTTCTGAACGAACTTGCCGGAAAGCTGACCGCGGATTTCGGAGAAGCCGAACCGTGGGCCCATGCCACATTTTCCGGCGATATCAGCGGACTTGCTGTCCCCGTTGCCAGCAAAGAACCGGAACCGGCACCCGTGGCAAAAGTTGAAGACAGCTTGAAGGCAGAAAAAAAATCCACCAACGAGCCCTCCCCGAAAAAAGATCCTGCCGAGGTTGTTGAGGAGATTTGCAGCCGGGTCCCCGTAAAACACAGCCGGGAACTGGAGGTCTATGTGCGCGAAACCGCAGAGGTGATCCCGATGCTTCAGAAAATGGGAGCAGAATCCTCTCTGTGGCATCAGCATCTGCTGCTGGCTGTCGATGCCGGATACGGACGTTCCGAGTTCCTCTCCGACCTCGCCCAGCTCTATAAGACCTTCGGACTGGTTACGGGCGATATCAACCCCAAGTCCGTGCGGGAATTCATCCTTCTGCCGCCGGGAAGAGAACGGGAAGATGACGGTTACCGGGTAAACTGGGATACGGTTCTTGCTGCGGCACAGGATATGGAACATTTCAATACCCGCAATGGTATTTCCAGAGTCGTTCTCTATATCGATATTTCAGCATGGCTGCCGCTGTTGGCAACTGTCGAGGGCAAGAACCGCCTGCGGCGGCTCAATTCGTTGTGCGGTACGTTTCTCATCGTCTTCCGGGTCCCATCCATCGAAGGGCATATCCTGCGGGAGGCTGCGGATGCGCTTAACGATATCCTTAATGTCCGTACCATCACAGTGCCGCCGGCTCCGGTCGATGCCATGATCGATTATGCCTGCGGTGAACTGTCAGCAAGCGGATTCCAAATCGCGGAAACAGCACTGGCTCCATTTGAACAGCTGCTGCTCAGAGAAAAGGTGGATGACAGCTTTTTCGGTTACAAGACCATGGACAAAATCGTGCAGAAAATGATCTTTAACAAGGCTCTTGCCAACTGCCGCCGCAAGGCGGAGGACCGCACCATCGGTGTCGAAGATCTGGACATGGCATCCTGTTCGGAAACAGATGACAAACCGGTCGCTGAACTTAAGAAAATGGTCGGCATTGCCGCAGTGGAACAGCGGCTCAATGAGGTGATCGTTCAGATCAAAACTCAGCAGAAGCTGGCTGCCAAAGGCAAAAAAGTGGCGCGTCCGGCTATCCACATGATCTTTACCGGAAATCCCGGTACCGGGAAAACGACCGTGGCGCGTATTCTGGCACGCATGATGAAGCAGGCCGGTATCTTGCGCAAAGGTCATATCGTGGAAGTTAAAGGACGCGATCTCTGCGGTCAGTATGTCGGCGAAACCGCTCCGAAAACCAGTGCCATCTGCCGCGATGCTTACGGGTCAGTACTTTTTATTGATGAAGCATATTCATTGTTCCGTGACAACTACTCCTCCGCCCGTGATTATGGACGGGAAGCCCTTGATACTCTGGTCGCCGAGATGGAGAACCATCGGGATGATATGTGCGTGATCATGGCCGGATACAAGGATGAAATGGAGATGATGCTCAATGGTAATGCCGGTCTTAAAGGACGTATCCCCTATGAGATCGAGTTTCCGAACTATACGCGGGAAGAGCTGGAAAAGATATTCTTCACCATGCTCGACGATACCTTTGAATACGAAGAAGGACTGGAAGATGCCGTGCATGAGTTCTTTGCTTCCATCCCGGATGAAACGTTTTCATCCAAAGAGTTCAGCAACGCCCGGCTCGTTCGCAATCTTTATGAGCGGACATGGGGCAAGGCGGCATACCGCCAGAGTCTGGACGGCGGAGAACTGCATATACTCAAGAGCGACATCGCCAGTGCCATGTCTGACAGCGAGTTCAAAAAACTTTTGAGTAAGAGTAACGAAAGTGCAAAGATCGGTTTCGATGCCTGATCGTAACAATAACCAATAAGGAGGAATGAAAAATGGATCGTGAAAAAATTGTTGAGGCAGTGCGCGATTGGCTTGAAAATGATGATTGGCGTTATGAGTACGATGTTGAATATCCGTTGATCAAGACTGGAGTTACTCTGGACAGTAAAATTAAGTCCGGAAGTATTCTGATTATCTTTAACGAAGACAATTATACCGTCTATCTCACTGTTCCCATCAACGGAAACAAAGATGACCTTGGCGAACTTAACAAATATCTGGCGATGGCAAACTATGGTCTCCGGAACGGAAACTTTGAGCTTGACATGAATGACGGAGAGATCCGTTACAAAACTTATGTGAACTGCGCAGGTCTGGAATCTCTTCCGGAGGAGATCATTAAGGCCAGTATCTATGTCGGATGGGTCATGATGGACCGCTACGGCGACGGTATCGCCGCTCTGGCATTGGGCTTCTCGGATGCCGACACGGAAATCAAGAAAGCGGAAAAACAGGACGAAGATTGAGTTCACGGTTCTCCGCTTATGCAGTCAGAAATGAGTGCAAAGTAAAACCTCTCCCCGGAGAAAAACGATTTTTTCCGGGGATTTTTTTTCGCGTAATTTTGCGGTCAGACTAAAACCGCAATGCCGGGGTAATGGCGGTACTTTTCTTCGGAGTCCATACCGCAGCCGATCAGGTAACAGTCATCCATGAAAAAGCCTGCCCAATCAGCGTGTCCGATGCCGTCGGGGCGGTCAAGTTTCTTTTCTACCAGCACTGCCGTTTTCACGTTCAATGCGCCCATTTCCAGAAGATTATTCTTAATGGCTTTGAGAGTTCTTCCGGTATCAAGAACTTCATCCACGATCAGGATGTTGCGCCCTTTGGGATCAAGTTTCAACGTGGAACGCAACTGCACGACTCCGGAACTGACATTATGTTTGTAACTTCCGGCGGCGATGGAATCGATATAGAAGTCATCCAGTTTGATCGATTCTGCCAGCTTGGCGGCAAAAAACAATCCTCCGTTCATGACCACGATCATGGTCAGCGGAGTCGTACCGCAGGCAGCTGCGATCTCTGCGCCCAACTCCCGGATCCTGGAATTCACTTCTTCCGGCGTTTTGACTATTTCAATATTTTCCATAATATATCCAGTAAAATTGTTGGTAATGTTCCAAATTTTGTGAAACTTCGACATCCGGATTTATGACAACTTTTATCGCCTTTGATAAAATATATCATTTGTTACGTGTTTTGTCAATACGGCAAAAAAGAAAGCTCTGCTGCAAGCGGCGGATGCAGTGTGAGGCAAGGTCGACGTCAAGTCGCACCGGCAACGCTGGATCCGTCTCCGCTTTCGCTCCGCCGAGACAAGGTGTATTACTTTAAAACTACCTTACCCGCAGTTATGAGTACGGCATAAGCCGCACGGAATGCCGCAGAGCGAGGTCTCCGGAAAATCGACTGCAAACAGAGCAATCTGCCAGGAGTAGCCCATGCTGCAAACAACTGAGTACGCGAAAAAAGCATTCAATCCCATCGCCGGTGCCAATACCAACGGGGCATTGGCAAGCAGCGACATCGTCAGTGTTCCGACAAAAGCCGCGATCGCGGTCACATAAAACAATCCTCTCCGCGGCATTCCGGTACTGCTCAGGATCTCCGGGTTGACAGCCAATATATATGAAACTGCCAGAAAAGTTATGGTTCCGGTATAAAATTCTTTCCGGATCGTAGTGCCATTCTCCCGCAGCTTAAAAAATCGTTCCAGCCAATTCATCGTACATTCTCCGCATTTTTCTCCGGTTCACCCCTTGATGTAATACAAACAAGAGGCAATAACATAGCATGATTTATGCAAAAATACAATTGAAAAATGCCGTTGTCACATAAAAAATCAAACCTTCATCCTCCGCATAAGGCGCGGAGGATAAAACGGAAAAAGGCAAGAGCCGCCGGTCACGTTCAAGGGCATGGTTTGATTTGACAAATACGGCTTCAACCCTTGTAAGTTTCGCCGGCAGGAGTTACCGGTGATTTTCGTATTTTTCTTTCGGGATGGAATAAGTGCTGCCGATGGACAGCACTGAGCCGTCAAAAGTGATGCCGCCGAACTTTTCTCTGGCATCCTGCCAATTCCAGGCGATACCGATTTTTCCGCAATCGTGATAATAGTTCCGGTCAACGCCGCCGATATGTACGCGCGCATAGACTTCGATGCGGTTACCGGCAGCCTTCCCGAAAACTTCCACCCCGTAGAAAGCTTTTCCGTATTTACCGTCAATATGTTTAACTGCGATCAAGCCGGATCTGTAATCATCTCTTCCGCAGTAAAACCCGATAAAAAACAGAAGTACAGCCAGCATCACCGCGCCGGAATATTGCCAAAAGCGTTTATGTTTCATCTTCCATCTTCTTTCCGCATAATAGCAATATCCCGCCGGGCAGTGTCGGCAATTTTACTCCGATGGTCAGAAATCGTTATAGGACAAGGGTATTACAATAATATTTTTATCCGAAGTAATGTATGTGAACACAAAATTTATTTTCAAACTTTTGATGACTTTAACATCATTGATTTGCGTTTTCATTATTCTGATCATTTCTTTTTTCATTTCAGCAATTACTTGAGGAGTGAAAGCGGAATGCTTATGCGGCAGGGGCATGGCGGCATAGATGATGCGGTAGGTGTAATCTGCGGAAACACTCATGCCTTTGGGGTTGGTTGGAGATTTTTTTGTCAGCTCGACATATTGTTTGAACTGTTCATCTTCAAGGCTTTGGGCGTAAAGACCTGAAATCATTCCACAGAACAGCAAACACCCCAATATGATTTTTTTCATTTTGACTCTCCCTTATTTTCTGTTGAAAAAGGTGCATAACAGTTTATATTCCGACACACCACGGCTTTTGATAATATATCTCATAAATTTTTATTTTCAAGTGCAGTTGTCACATAAAGATCCAATATTCCTCCTCCGCCCCGGGCGCGCCGGGCGATAAAAATAAAAAGCCTGATGCAAACTCTATTTCAACTCCACCAAAATGTGGCGGAGCAAAACCGGGAAATGATTACCCGGAAGGTCAAAAAAGTATTTTTTTTGATGAAAAATTAAAGAACGGCATCCATTTTATCAACGCATTCTTGTTGTAATTCAGTAAGCCGATCTGGAAGTTGCCATTGGCATTGAAAAGCCCGCACTGAACTTTACCGCTATGGTTATAGGCACCGAACTGTACAGTGCTGCCGAAGTTAACAGCTCCGATTTGCAGAGTTGAATGATCCGCCGATGCCAGATTCCCCACGCCCAACTGCAGCGCATAATTGTGTGTGGAAACATTGAAAATCGCCATTGACAGGAAATAGTTTTTTTCAGTGACTGCCATCAATAAACCGCAATGAATACCGCAGTTGTTTTTTATTCCGTTGATCGGCGCAAAAGATATCACCGCCCCCTGCTGCATCAATCCCAGCAAGCCGATGGAGATAAAGCTCGGAACTTTGCCGTCATAAAGTTGGGCTTTTTCAAAAATCCCGACCCCGATCTGCAGCGGAGCGAAATCGACATTGGAGATCCACCCTTTACTTTCGTTGGTCGGAACATTAAAAAAGGGCAGATGAGCAAACGTATTCAACGCCGCCAGAAGAGTTGCAATGTACAGCAATTTTTTCATTTGTTTTTTGTCCCATTTCCTGTGAAAATCAAATGTGCGGTACAGATAGCAGCTTCAAACTGCCCTTTACAGCTCTTTGCAATGACATTTTTATAATTTTTTGAATGACTTCGGAAATTACTTCAATGTACAACCTTTTCTAAAAAAGTCAAGTCTGTTCAACGTATTTTCTCTGAAAAACCATAGAAAAATCGGTTTTATAACCAAAAATCCCCCGCTGCAGCGCAAAGGCCGCCAGAGAGAAAGGTAAATCCATCGGACAAGTCGGATCGAACCTTAACGCATATAAATTTGGATGATGGGAGCCGTCCAGCGCAGGCGGGAAAGGGACATGATGGTGCCGATTCCGAGGTTTTTGTTGCGGTATTGAAAGAGAGCCATTTCGTTGGCTTTGGCAGGCTTATCGCCGTTGACGATGATGACACTGTTCAAGGGAAGCTCCAAATCTTTGGCGGTTTCGGGAGTGCT
>JAFVSW010000247.1 GCA_017503545.1 Lentisphaeria bacterium
CCGTCTTCATTTTATTACGCCGTGACAAGCCAGGGTGGAGCAGAGCGCAACCCTGGGTTTAACGCATCGAACCACATTCTCTATGACAGCCTCCGCGTTGAAGACGTTCCGCAGGAACTGGATTCATCGTGGAGGCAATGACGTTTCCGGGAAATCATCGCATTAACGAATATGTCATTCCGTGCCGGAACGCCATATCCGTCAATGCCGGTCATGGTCAATGTCGTTCGACGTCTTATTCCCAGGGTTACGCTGCGCTCACCCTGGGCTGCCTGACTCTTTCCGCCCTTACAGGGCTTGTTTTACAGTTAATCTGCGTTTTTTTTCAAGAAAAAAAGATTTTTACCTTGATTTTAGCGGAAAATGAAGTATTATAAGTGTGTATTATTGTTTTTATTATATATGTAAGGAGTCATAGAATATGGCACGGAAAACTTTGTCTGTTTGCGGGTGTTCTCTCACCGATTATCTTTATACTCATTCCGATTTCAACAGTCCGGAAGTGCAGCCACTTCTTTCCAAAGAAAATGGGGATGGCGGTGTTGCGATCGGAAAACTGGTCTTCATGGAAGATGTACAGGCATTTACCGGACTGGATCGGGAGTCGATCCTCAAAGGTATGTCCAATGGCTACGATATCAGTGCCAGAAACGTGGGCGGTCCCGCCATTGCCGGCGCGATCAATGCGGCACAGATTCTTTATGCAGCCGAGGCGGATGTGGATTTTTACGGCTTGTGCGGTGATGATGAAACCGGAAAATTTATATTTGATTGTTTGGCAACAACTGATGTAAAGACAGAACATTATCAAACGATTTCCGGTCCGACGCCCTGCACATATGTCTTTTCCGATCCTTCCTGGCACGATGGCAAGGGGGAACGTTCTTTTGTGAATTTGCTTGGTGTTGCGGCGGCGGAAGTGAAAGATTTCCCCGGCGACAGCTTTTTCAAAGGTGATATTCTCTGGTTTTCCGCTACGGCATTGGTTCCGTGTATTCATGATCAGCTTGGCGATTTGCTGCGCCGCGGTAAAAAGGAAGGCAAAATCAACATTGTCAGTACCGTATTTGATTTCCGCAGCGAAAAGAAATCAGCAACGGAACCGTGGCAGCTTGGCAATGCAGATTCCTGGCAGGATATGGATCTGCTGATCATGGATAAGGATGAAGCCTTGCGTATTTCCGGCAAAACGGATTTTGAAGAAGCCGTTCAATTTTTCACCACATGCGGTGTTGCTTCCTTCTTTATTACTTGCGGTGCAAAATCGTTCCTCGCCTGGTCCGATGGCAGATTTTACAGCAAGAGTAACGGCGTGTTGACTCTGCCTGTTTCTGCATTGGCGGATCAGGATCTTGCGGAACACCCGGAACGGCGCGGAGATACTACCGGTTGCGGTGATAATTTTGCGGGCGGTATTGTTGCCTCTCTGATTCTGCAGATGAATGACGGGCGCACGCAAGGCGGTTTCTCCATTATGGAATCAGCAGCATGGGGTGCGGCATCGGGCGGAGCCGCCTGTTTCCAGATCGGATCCATGTACCGGGAAAAAGCCCGCGGCGAAAAATATGCCGTTCTGGAACGTTATGTAAAGGCATATCTTGCCTGATTTGAACTGCCGATGAATAAGAAAGTTTTGAAAGCGGCATTTGCCGCATCTCTCCCTGTCCTTATGGGATATACAGCCATGGGGGCGGCGGCGGGGATTCTGCTTGCTTCCACGGTCGAGATACCGTGTATGCCGTTCTGGGCGTTTCTCACCAGTTCGGTAAACATTTCCGGTGCATTGCAATTTATCATGGTGGAATGGATTGCGAAACAGACGGCGATCACCGATATGATTTTATTAACGTTCTGTTTGAATATCCGTTATGCCATGTATGGACTTTCTCTGCTGGACCGGTTCCGCGGTATTCCGTTGGCACAGAAATTATATTTAATCTGGTCATTGACGGATGAGACCTATGCACTTGAGGTGGAAAACCGTTGTCCGGCAGGGGAAAATTCGTTGCATTACTGTCTGGCTGTGGCGTTTTTTGATCACATGTACTGGATTTTCGGTGTAACAGCGGGTGCTTTACTTGGGCGTAAGCTGCCATTTGACAGTCGGGGGATCGATTTTGCCATGACCGCATTATTTATTGTGATCCTGATTGATCAGTGCCGGACAAAGGAGAATCGTATTCCGGCGGTGATCGGAACGGCTTGCGCGTTACTTGCCCGCAGTTTTTTTGCGACCGCGAATATGCTGATTCCGGCAATGATCCTGATGTTTATTTCATTTCTCTTTCTCCGTAAATATTTATGCAGAAAGGAAGGGCAGGCGGCATGACAAGTTATTTGATCTGGTTGACGATTGCGACCGGTGTGACCACGTTTTTACTGCGTGCGTTTCCGTTTATTTTGTTTGACCGGGGGCAAAAATCGTCTTCGTTTCTGGAAGATATCGGCAAATTGATTTCTCCGGCAGCCATTGCCATGTTGATCGTGTATTGCTTCAGTGCATATTTTGACAATACCACGTTTGCAGCCAAGCATTACGGTGCGGCGGAATGGATCGCCGCACTGGTCGTTATCCTGCTCCACTTAAAATGGCGCAATCCCATGATCTCGATCATATTCGGGACTGCGCTCTATATGGTATTGATCCAGAAATTACTGGTGTAAAGAGTTGAGATATTTTTCCGCATCCATCGCCGCCTGACATCCGGATGATGTGGCGGTGATTGCCTGTCTGTATTCCGGATCGGCACAATCTCCGGCAAAAAAGAGTCCTTCCGGGGCAGTATTGTGTACCGGATATCCTCTTTCGTCCAGAGTCATGATATTGCGGAGGATTTCAGTATTCGGTACATGGCCCAGCGCAACAAACACGCCGTCACAGGGGATGACCTCTGTTTCACCGGATTTCAGATTTTTGATCCGGATCCCTTCCACATGATCTTTGCCGAGGATTTCCTCTGTAACACATGCCATACGGCATTGGATTTTGGGATTGGTTTTGACCCGTTCCTGCATGATGGAGGATGCACGGAATTCCTCTTTACGATGAATGAGGATTACTTTTTCTGTGTATTTTGATAAGGCTGTTGCTTCTTCCATGGCAGAGTCGCCGCCGCCGATTACACATACGGTTTTACCTTTGTAAAAAGGCCCGTCACAATGGGCGCAGGAAGAAACACCGTGTGTACGCAGTCTTTGTTCCGATTCCAACCCCAGCCAGCGCGGGGATGCACCTGCCGCCATGATCAAGGCTTCACATTTCCGGATGGATTGATCCTGCAGAGTCAGTTTGAATAACGTCCCTTCTTTTTCCACATTGGTAACCGTTCCATATTCCAGAATGGCTCCATATTGTTTTGCCTGCTGCTCCATTTGATCCATCAAAGTATATCCGTCAATCCCCTCCGGAAAACCGGGATAATTTTCCACTGTCCCCGTTTGCGTGAGAAGTCCGCCGGGCATAGGTCCGGCATAAATAACGGGATGCAGATTGGCGCGTCCGGCGTAAATTGCGGCAGTAAAACCTGCCGGTCCGGCACCAATAATAATAATTTTTTGAATTTGATCTTCCATTTCAGTCTCCTCTCCGGTTATGTTGCTGTTCCGGTTACATTATACATGCATCGGGGATGATTTTCAAATTTACAAAAATAAAAAAACAGAAAATTGTATGGCAGAAAAATTCTTATTTTCCGCGTTTCAGCTTGAGATCTTCCAGAACCATGAACATCCGGCTGCCGGCATTCCGGGGCAGGGAAAATTCTTCGGTTGTATAAAATTTGATCCGTTTTTTGCGGAGTAATTCCCGTTCCGGTTCCGCTTGCGATTCCGTCCGGTAGATCAAAAGTCTGCCTTCCCGGGGAATCAGCAGATTGGTGCTTTCCGTGACAAGTGTCAGCGCATCTGCCACGGCACGTGCTGTCACAAAATCGAACCCCTGATAATAGGGATTTTTTCTTGCCAGTTCATTGGCACGTCCATGAACGGTTTGCAAGTTTTTCAAACCGCATTTTTCCGCTGCCTGCTGTACAAAATCCACTTTCTTCCGCGTGGAATCCATGGCGGTAATCTCCAGTTCCTCCACGGCTGCGGCGAGGATGATGGAGGGAATACCGGCTCCACACCCCAAATCGCACAATGCTCCGCCACCGCAAAGATCAGGAAGTTCCCGGAGGATAGATACGGCATCGCAAACATGTTTTGACCAGAAATCGGAGGGTGGAATCCGGGTAAGATTCAGTGTTTCATTTGTGGTGTACAGAAACTTACCGTAGATGGTGCAGCGTTCCAGAAAACATTCTGTATTTGTTGTTTCCGGAAGACACTGACGGATAAAATCAAGTTCCTCCGCATCGGGCGCGGGGAATGTGGCAATATCAAATTTTTCTTTCATGACAAACTCAGTTGAATAATAACAAGCAAAGCGGCAAATCCAGTCAGGAAAAAGTATCCCGCCGAACTGTACCGGACGACTTTATTTCTGCATAAAAAACGGAAGAAATCCCGGAGATAATACGGTTTTGCGCTGACAAAGATCCCCGCAATCCCCATGATCATCAACAGGACGGCAAGGAGTGCTGTCCACGGGAATAAATCTGCCCCGTGTGCTTCTTTGAGGAAATAATGAGCCAGCAGAATCAGGAATCCGGCAAACGCTCTTGCAAAGAGATAATCCAGGTATATGACAGAGAGGACAATGGCGACGACAGCCAGGGGAATCAGCAGCGATTGAAGAAACGAACCGGGATCGAGAATTGGGCGCAAATTCGGGATACACCAGAAAATCACAATTGCGCTGAGTACAGCACCTGTTTTTTTTGCACGGGGGATTTTTTCCAATACGGGAAGAAACCGTTCATCCCGGCAAAACAGCAGAGTCCCAATTCCTGCGGCAAAAAGCAGAATTGAAAAAAGGAGCAGAGAACAGTAAAACAAATTCATTCTTGTCAATCCCCGTCCTTAATGATTTCAAGTCTGAGGATATCAGACTTGGGATATCCGCTGGACACGCCTTGTTTGGATTCCAGAATGATGGGGTCCTGTTTCATATCGCGCACTCTTCCGGTCACACGCCATCCGCGTTTATGGACCAGGACCACATTGGGGACCCAGATTTTCAACGTTTTAGCGAGTCTTGTGGTTTGCTGTTTTCGGATGGTGAATTTCCGTCTTACACGGGGAGGCGTTCCGCGTTTATGAACGATTTCAACCGTATGAACACCTTGCAGCAGATCGTTGACCCGGAACGTTTTTGATAAATTGGGATTATGGGGATCAGCCTCTGTTTTTCCATATTTCTTACCGTCGATAAAGACTTCCACATTAGCCGGTTCTGTAACGAATTCAAGCGCACCCATTTCGCTGGAGAGTTCAAAATCCAGTTTATAGGGATTACCCGGTTCCAAAGAGATTTTCCGTTCTTCCGAACCGAAATGATCTTTCATGATCTGTACGGTATAGGAACCCGGTATATTGGTTTGGAATGTGTACGGAGTCAAACCATAATCTTTGCCATTGATCCGGATCATTGCACCGGCAGGTTTCGATGTGATGACCAACTGCATCGGCTGGATTTTCAACAGGGCATTCAGATTTCTTGTTTCATTACGTTTCAAATGAATATTGGTAATATAGGGTTCAAAACCATATTTTGTGACTTTGATTTCATGATCCCCCTGTTCCAATGTTTCATTGAACGGAGTCAGACCTTTTTCTTCGCCGTCAATGAAGATTTTTGCATCTTTGGGTTCGGATGTGATTCTCAGACGGCCGGTATTGGCAATCATTTTTGCATGTGCCGTAAACGGTCTGTCAGAATTGACTTCCCAGGAAATTTCCTGCGGAACGGTTCCGGAAAGCTGAAGCCGTACCTTGTGCAGTCCGGTTTGGAGTCCCGTAAGAATACAGGGCGTGATACCGACCGTTTTTCCATTTTTGATGATTTGTGCGCCCCGTGGGGTGCTGGTAATCATGGCAGCGGAGGTGATAGGCTTGAATTTGATTTCAGTCAACGTGTCTTTTCCTGGTTCCACCGTGACGGGACGCCATTGTGTCTGGTAGCCTTCTTTTTCAAATTTCACGATATACATGCCGGGGTAAACAGGATTTGTGGTCCGCGGTGTGACCCCGATCATTTTTCCCTGGATGGAGATTTTTGCGCCGGAAGGGGAGGATTGGAAGATCATTTTACCCTTCTGCGCCTTTTTGTGAGCAGAACTCTGCATATTATTCTGATTACAGGCTGTGGTGAAAAAGAGAGCCGCAGAACATAAAAGGAGAAAACGTATCATTTTATTCATTTTTTATCTCCTGAAATAATTTTTTCGATTTGCAATTTTGTATTTCTGATTTTTTTATACGTTGTTGACGTTTCCGGGAAAAAGTCCATCAATCTTGTACATTCTTCCAACGCACGGCGGTATTCCCGCTGTTGACAAAGGAGATTTACTCTGACATTCCCATCCTTGCGGATTTTTTCCAGAATTGCCTGCGCTTTGTTGTAACGTTCTCTTGCAATTTTCCATTCCTGCGGTTTATCCGCAAAAACTTCATAACGTTTCATTGCAATTTTATAATTTTCAATGGAACGCCAAAGATTGCCCGGCTGATTTTTATAACTGTTGAACTGATTTTCTGCACGGTCAAAGCGTTCTTTTGCTTCCCGGAGCAAAACTTCTTTTGACTCTGACATAGATGGGTCAAGTCCGACTTCTTCCTGCAGAAAATCGGTAATTGCCTGTTCCACCTTGGAAAAACTGGCAAGGGGAATATCTTTCACCGTCAAATCATTGAATTTATCATCATAGCCAATGATCAAACGGGTGAAATTACGGTTATTCTCTTCTTCCATATCAATGGATTCCTGTTGCCGGGATGTCATGAAATTGGTATCTTCGATCGCCATCTTCAACTTATTAATTGCCGCATCGGACAATTTTTCATTAATGACGGGGGCATAGACACGACCGCTCTGCAAGTCATCCAGAGAAAATTTGATCTGATTATTTTCCAGCAGCAATTTGAACTTGAATACGGAATTTTCTTTTGAAATCGAAAACTTCTCGTAATACAACATAAACGGATTCCGGATAATATTGCTGTTTGACTGATTGCCTGCCTGATTGTTTTTCTGATTATTTCCCGCCTGAAATTTCCAGAAAAGAGCAACGCAGAAAATCCCGATCATGATGACAAGAACATAAAACAGGGCATTGGTGGAAAGAATACTTTTACTGCCTGATCTTTCCAGTTGTTTGCGGCTGTCTGTTGTATCTCCGGCAGATTTCTTTTTGCCGAAGATGGAGTTGGAACTCGGCAATTCGGTATAATTTTCCGATTTCGGAGCCGGAGTTTCTTCCTGCTTTTGGGGGGCAGGGGCAGGTTGTTTTTCCGCTTCCGGTTGTGTGATACGAACCGTTTGCGATTCCGGCGGACGGAATACGAAGGACGGGGATTGCGTTTCCTGTTTTTGTTCGGCGATTCCATCAATACGGAACATTTGTTCACCGATGGAAATGACATCGCCATTATGCAATTGTGTTGGTTCCAGGACAAGGGTACCATTCAGTTTTGTTCCGTTTGTGCTGCCCAGGTCACGGATTTGCCATTGTTCATTTTTCCATTCCACTTTTGCGTGATATCTGGACACTCCGCCGATCAGCAGTTGAACATCATTATCTGTTTCTCTGCCGATACTGAGTCCGTTTTGTGAGACTTCTTTTTTTTCGCCGGATCTGTCTCCGTTCAAAAATTGTAATATCATGATTCCTGTTCTCCCATCGGGGCAGAAATTGCAGTCTGCCCGCCGGTATGTTGTATATTATGGAATAATTCTTTGATTTGTTTTATTTCATCGGAAGTCAAATCCCCGTTGAGGTCCAATATATCCTCTTTTTCCGTACCGGTACGTTCCAGTGTTCCGGCGGGCAATTCCACGGTCTGGAATGCTCCGGTACAGCTGAGACATGCTTTCCACGGTTTGACCGCATGATGAACTGCCAGAACCCGGTTTTCTTCGGAAAGAAAAATAATATCCAGCGGAATCGACATGAAAAAAGTGTGTACAGCCTGACACCGGGGAAAGATCATTGCATCAAATGCATCGAATGTTCTGCCAATCATTCCCCGCGCACGGAGGGAGAAAGAAAGCGCAGTCACGGCATGTTCTGCAAGAATCGTTTTTTTTGTCAGATTGAGAATCATATTTTTTTCATTCCTTACCGGTTGAATACCGTATTCATTGCCTGCATAATAATCGGTCCCATCAAGATAAGAAACACTGACGGGAAAATAAACAGAACGACGGGAAACAAAATCTTGACCGGTGTTTCGTTCGCCAGTTTTTCTGCACGGGCAAAACGTTTTGAACGTAATTGTTCCCCTTGAATACGTAACAATTGTCCGATACTTACCCCTAATTCATCCGCCTGTACAATGGCGTTGACAACACTGGTCAAATCGCCCTGTTTGACCCGGTTGCCCAGATCCCGCAAAGCAACCTGACGGGATTTTCCCAATTGGATTTCGTGAAGTGTTCTTGTTAATTCCTCGGTCAGCGCATCCGTTTTGCGCCGGGCATTGATTTCCCGCAATGCAGTCAGAAAATCTTTCCCCGCTTCAACGGAAAGAGTCAGCAGGTCAAGAAGATTCGGTAATGCCTTGAGAATGGAAAGATGCCGTTTCCGGATAATACTTTTCAACCAGACCCCGGGATACAGAATAAACAGCAGAATCGCCAGCAGTCCGGCAGCCGGCTGTTGCGCCAGAAAGAGCAGAATGGTAAACACTAAACCGAAAATGCCAAGGATGATCCGTAATCCCAGATACCGTTCTGCCGATAATGTCTGGTCATAACCCGCCATTGATAATTGCGTTTCCGCCTGTTCCAATTGAGGACGGAGCAGATCCGAGCGGACGATCGGGTATGTATTGGGTGCAAGCGGGAGAAAAATACGGAACAGCAGCGGAATATTTTTTTTGCCTTCCTCGGTTTGCTGATTTTCTTCTTTTTCCAGACGCAGAGAAGAAAACATATCGGCAAAGATCAGGACGACAGAAAACGTGGCGATTCCGGCACTGATACAGGCAAGAAGCTGAAAGAGATTATCCATAGTTGTTTTCTCCTCAAATATCGATCTTGGTTATTTTCCGGATAACGAAGAAGCCGCATATATCCAGAATCAATACGATAATAATGATAAGAATCCCCATGGGCTGACTGAAAAAGGAATTCATCATATCCGGGGAAATATAAAGCATGGCAAAAAAGAGGAAGAACGGCATTGCGCCGATGATCCAAGCCTGCATCCGCCCCATTGCGGTCAGAGAATCCACCTTTTGCATAATGCGGACACGCTCCCGGATCACCCCGGCAAGACGTTCCAGGATCGATGTCAATTCGCCCCCGGTCTGGCGGGCTGTGATAATGGCAATCGCCACCAGTTCAAAGTCCTGACTGCGTACCCGGTTGCTCATATTGAGCAGCGCATCATCAAAAGCGACACCGAGGCGTAATTCCTGTGTCAGCAAAGTGAAATCGTATGAAATCGGATTCCGGTTTTCTTTGACAACGGCATCGAACGCCTGATTGATACTGAACCCGGCTTTTAGGGAACTGCTCATGGCAAGGAGTGCATCTTCCAATTGTTCATTGAATTTTTTCAATCTGATATTGGAAAGATAACGCAAATAGACCCGGGGCAGGGGGAATGTCACGCCGGCAGCAATCAACCCGGCTGCTATGATTTTTGTAATTGTCGGCTGTTGATCTGAGACCAGAAAGATTGTCCCCACTGTCAGAAAAGCAGAAAGAGCAGCCAGCGCGAAACTTAAATCCAATATTCTGCCCGGAGGAAGCTGCAGCAGAATATCATCCATCACGATTGCTGTTTCCTGCAAATATTTCTGTTTGTAACGGGCGGAGGTGAATCCGGCAAAATCAATGATCACATACGTTGCAAATGCAACGCATAACCCGGCACTGACACAGGCAAGCAGAAACAGATTTGTCTGAATAAACTCCATCATAAGGTGTTTTCTCCTCTTGTTTCTTTCGGCGGATTGAAGATGGAAATGTCAATGGGGAGTCCGGCACGTTTGATTTCATCCATAAACGTGGGGATATTCCCGGTCGGCAAATAACGGCCTGTCATTTTGCCATCCGCGGTCCAGCCATCCTGATGATAGACAAAAATATCCTGCATCGTGATGATCTCGCCTTCCATTTTTGTGATCTCACTGACATAGGTAACTTTACGGGATCCGTCTTTTTCCCGGTTGATCTGCACAATAATGGCAATTGCCGAAGCAATCTGTTCCCGGATGGCACGCAATGGTAAATCGAATCCGGACATCAAAACCAATGTTTCCAGACGGGAAAGTGCATCACGCGGCGCATTCGCATGGATCGTTGTCAATGATCCGTCATGCCCGGTGTTCATCGCTTGTAACATATCCAATGCTTCCCCGCCACGACATTCCCCGATTACGATACGGTCGGGACGCATACGGAGCGAGTTTTTTACCAAATCGCGGATATTGATTTCCCCTTTGCCTTCAATGTTGGCGGGGCGGGATTCCAGTCTGACCACATGCTCCTGACGCAATTGCAATTCTGCGGCGTCTTCAATGGTGACAATACGCTCCCGGTTCGGTAAAAATCCGCTCAAGATATTCAGCAGTGTGGTTTTCCCGGATCCGGTACCGCCGGAGATGATGATATTTTTTCTGATTTTGACACATACATTCAGAAAATCCGCAATTTCCTGTGAGATGGAACCGAACCGGATCAAATCCTCCACCTGAAGCGGATTCTTGGAAAATTTACGGATCGTGATTGTCGGGCCCACCAATGACAGGGGGGGGATGATTGCATTCACACGGGAACCGTCTTTCAAACGGGCATCCACC
>JAFVSW010000248.1 GCA_017503545.1 Lentisphaeria bacterium
AACGTCCGGCTGAAAGGTATCCTGCCGAAGAACTTTGCCCGCCCGGAACTGGACAAACGCCGTCTGGGTGATGTGGTGGACCTCTTCACCAACATCAAGATGAAAGATCATGGCGACACCCGCGACATTCTGGGCCGCACCTACGAATACTGCCTTGCGATGTTTGCGGAGCAGGAAGGCAAAAAAGGCGGCGAATTTTTCACGCCAGCTTGTGTGGTAAAAACTCTGGTTGAGTTCCTGAAACCTTACAATGGCCGGGTTTATGACCCCGCCTGCGGTTCCGGCGGTATGTTCGTGCAGTCGGCAAAGTTCGTGGAAAACCACCAGGGCAATATCAACAATATTTCGGTTTACGGGCAGGACTCCAATCCGACTACCTGGAAGATGGCGCAGATGAATCTGGCGATCCGGGGCATTGAAGCAAATCTGGGAAATTATAACGCTGATACCTTTTTCAACGACTGTCATCCGACTTTAAAAGCTGACTTTGTGATGGCAAATCCTCCCTTCAACCTTTCCGATTGGGGCGCGGATCGCCTGAAAGATGATGTCCGGTGGAAATATGGAGTGCCGCCGTCAGGCAATGCCAACTTTGCCTGGCTTCAGCACATGATCCACCATCTGGCTCCCAACGGCAAGATCGGCATGGTGTTGGCGAATGGTTCTCTTTCGTCCCAATCCGGCGGCGAAGGCGAAATCCGCAAAAACATTATTGAAGATGATCTCGTGTCTTGTATCGTTGCAATGCCGACACAGCTCTTTTATACGACCCAGATCCCGGTTTCCCTGTGGTTCTTGAGCCGCAATAAAAAGCAAAAGGGGAAAACCTGCTTTATTGATGCCCGCAAAATGGGAACGATGGTTTCCCGGAAACTGCGTATGCTGACCGATGCGGACATTCAGGAACTTGCAAAAACTTTTGATGCCTACGAAAACGGAACACTGGAAGATGTCAAAGGCTTCTGTGCCGTTGCCACCACATCTCAGATCGCAGAGCAGGATTATATTCTGACTCCGGGCCGATACGTCGGCATTGAAGAGCAGGAAGATGACGGTGAACCGTTCGATGAAAAAATGGAACGCCTGACCACCGAACTTTCAGCTCTGTTTTCCAAATCCCATGATCTGGAAAACGAGATCAAAAAGAACCTGAAAGCCATTGGATTTGAGGTGGAATGATGTCATACGTTCTGACAAAAATGACAGATATAATTGAGTTTAATCCGCGCGAGACCATTGCAAGGAAACAAGTATGCAAAAAGGTCCCAATGGAATATCTACAACCCTTTACTCGGCAAATATCTGGTTTCGAAGAAGCACCTTATGCAGGGGGGACAAAGTTCCGAAACAACGATACCATAATGGCCCGGATAACTCCGTGTTTAGAAAATGGTAAAACCGCATTCGTAAAAGGTTTTGCTGAAAATGAAGTCGTTTTCGGATCGACAGAATATATTGTTATGCGAGCGATTCCAGGAGCCAGTGATCCTGTTTTTATCTATTATTTAGCAACGAGTCCATCTTTTCGGGAAGTGGCCATTAAATCAATGGTGGGAAGTTCCGGCCGTCAGCGCGTACAACAAGATGTTCTGGAAAATCTTGAACTTGTATTACCGGATTATGAAACTCAGGTCCGCGTAGGCAAAGTTCTTTCAGCCTTTGACGACAAAATTGAGCTGAACGCTCAGATAAACCATAATTTGGAAGAGCAGGCAAAAGCGATCTTCAAGTCTTGGTTCGTGGATTTCGAGCCGTTCCGGGATGGTAATTTTGTTGATTCTGAGCTGGGAC
>JAFVSW010000249.1 GCA_017503545.1 Lentisphaeria bacterium
GTTCGATCGCTGCCAATACCTGTTGATTATCGGCAAAACAGGTGTCTGTTTTGTACAACACACCTTTGTGTTCCACGTAGACTTGATCCGGACCGTTGACCATGATTTCAGAAATATCGTCCCGGGCGATCAATTCTTCCAGAGGTCCCAGCCCGATGGCTTCATAAAACAAATCTTTTTCCAGTTTTTCAATGGTCACACCTTGAGGCAGCGGAATATTCAAGTCGGCAAGGATTTCGTGAATGGTATCGGCAGCTTTCCGGGAAAGATCTTCTTCCGTGGTATTCCCTGCCATGGCAAGCCGTTTCAGATTCAAACGTTTCAGCAATTCCTCGTGAGCCCGTTTTTTAATTTCCTGCACAAATTGCATTGCTTTCTGGGGAACACCGGAGATTTTCAGAATCGGGACTTCTTCCCCGTCTTTCTGCAGTTTGCTGACCGGGAGTTTTTCCGGTGCCGATGCCGGTGCCGGTGTCTGCACGGGGGCAGATGTGATTACTGCCTGTGGTTTTTCCGGTTCTTTTACCGGAGTCCCTTCCCGCATCAAAAGCAAGTTTCCGACCCGGATTGTATCGCCGGGCTGTACCTGGTAAAATTGTCCCGGAACAGAACGATTTTCGTTTACAAATGTACCATTGGAGCTGTTTGTGTCCTGAACTTCAAGAATATCGCCCTTGACCGAGAGGATGCAATGCTGTTTGGATACGCCCGGATACGGAAGCTGGATATTGGTATCTCCTGCCGCCCCGACGCGGTATTGTCCATCCGGCAGCGGAAGATCATTTTTTCCCTGACCGGGTATGATAAGAGTCAGTTGAATCATAAGTGCCGCCTTAACGGAGGATCCGTTTCATTTTTTCTTCACGTTCTTTGTTGTACTGCTTGATGTTTTTCTGGAGGTAAGACCAGTCTACGCTTTGCAGATCGTGAGTGACCGTGGATTCTTCATAGTTACGCAAACTCAATGTCAAATTCCCTTTCTGCAAGGCAAAAACGATCATTTCCACTTCTTTCGGTGTCAATTCCAATGTGACGGTGTTGTAAGAACGTGCTGTTACTTCCATTCCAGCACCGACTTTTCCGATATCCTGACCGCATGCCAAAACTTTCACCTGCTGCAGAATCGTCAGCGTCACGGTATCCAATGCCGCATCCCCTTTTGCATCCGGAAAACGGAACGTGCCGATCAAATCCACAAAGTTGTTCGGGCGAATCAAGCCTGTAACAGAGGAGACCGTATCGACCGGAATGGAGACCGCACGGAATCCGGGGCGGACCAGGGCGGTCATTCCGCTTTGTCCGGTGGAAACACTGTTATCAAAATCGTTCCATGTCAAAATCGTATTGGCGGGGATCCGGGATCGGACCGGCAGATCCAGGATCTTGTCTTTCTGAGACCAGGGAATTTCCCGGCTCAAGGCTGTTCCGGCATAACGTTTTACGGTGTATCGTGCAATATCGGCTTCTTTGATTTTCTGACCGCTTGTCAATTCCCGGACAAGGCGGATCACATCCACATCCATGGCACTTTCCATGATTTTTCTTTTTTCCGTATTGATTTGCTGGAATGTGAACATGAATGCCATTACACCGAAAAATACTGCCGCAAGCAAAAGTAATTTTTGTTTCATAAATCCTGTACCTCTTGTTTTTATTTATAATTTTAAAAATTTTTCTTAGCTTAGGAGGTAATTTCAAAAGTCCGGCAAAATTTGACTGAAAAAGGATTGTTGAAGAGATGGAAATGGTAGTTTGTTCCGGCGTCGCCATACGGCTATGCCGCGACAAGGTGTGGCTACCCAAAGGGTAACCACCACAAACGCTCCGTTTTCAGATCTCAACAAGAGTTTTCAGGCATTTTTGAAGACTTTTGAAATTGCCTCAATAGGCAATATACACGATACCTCGGTATATTTCCAGTCCGTTTTCTCTTTTTTTTAATAAAAAAATAAAAATTTTTTATGCACAGGTTCCAGACGGCAGATTTTTCAGACAGCAATATGCCGTGTTCTCAATAGGCAATTTTCTGTTACAAAAGTACCATTATTTTTCGATGGAATATCGTTTTTCAGAAGCGGTCCGGAAACCAGCCGGACTGAATTTTACGCCGGAATAAATCCGGTAACCGAACCATTACTCTTGCAGAATTGGAATAACACGATTCCGCATTATACTTTGTATTCGTCTTCCCGCCAGAGCAGATGTTCAAAATCTTTCTGGAGGAACGGCGGCAAGCCGAAATGCGGGGCGATTTCATAATAATATCTGCGGTGTCCGTTGCCGTTGGGGTGAATGGCATTGCCCATGAGCATCATCATTTCCCCGCGGTATTTGCTTTCCAGAGATTTTTTCCAGCTCGCATAGTGATCGATACAATAAACATCCAGTTCTGCGGAAACTTCTTTGATCACGGCAACATATCGTTCCAGATCAATGACCTTGCCGTTGTGACGGTGGGTGAGTTCCCCGCCTTTTTCCATATTGATCCAGGGCGTCGGAGTGCGTGTGACAACGATTGCACCGGCTGCAAGAATCTGCTTCAGCATATCACGATACATGGTACGGAATCCTTCCGGATCTTCGTTTGCACAATCATTGGTGCCGAAACTGACAATCACGATATCCGGTTGAAAACGGAGGACATCCTGTTCCAGCCGTTCCAGACAATGGGGGAGGGAATCACCGGAACGCCCGCTGTTGATGACGGTTGCGCGTTTGGGAAAAATATTGTAAAGATTACTTTCCAACAGTTGGACCCAGTTTTGCATACCCATAGTCCAATGGTTGTTTTCCGTGATGGAATCGCCGAATGCTACGAGTGTTACATGTTTTTCTTTCAAGTTTTCCAATGCTTTCTTCAAGTCCATAATATAAACTCCTGATTTTATCATTTACTGATCAATTGCCGACTACTATACAAGCGGCAAATCAAATTTCAAGTACGGATCAATAAAAAATTCCATTTTACAACCATTTTGCAATCATATGATTATCATTCCGATGATATTTTGTACTTTTATCAGCATTTTTTGCAAAAAAATTCGATTCTGGACTTGACATTGAAAAATATGGGAATTATATTACAGGAAGAAAAAGGATACTATAGGTATACCAATGAAAACGGATCAAATTTATCAAAAACTTAAAAATGATATGGTTACAGGGATTCTTCCTGCCGGAACGAAATTGCCGGTGGAAGAAAAACTGGCATTGGATTTCGGATGTGCGCGGAAGACTTTGCGTGCGGCATTGAGCAAGTTGGAAAAAGAAGGGCGTCTGGAACGTTTGCGTGCGCATGGGACATTTGTCCGTCAACCACAGTTAACACCTGAACAGAAAGTGTTATCCATATTGATTCCGTACCCGGAATTTATTTCAAAGAATCTTCTTTCCAGTTCTTCAGTCAATTACTTTTTCCGGATATGGGGAGGAGCGGCATTGGCTGCGATGCAAAAAGGCTGGCGTCTGCAAACGATCCCGTTTTCCAAAACGAACGATCCCGCGGATATTGATTATGAGAGTTTGGAATGTCTTCAGGAAGATTCCCGTCTGCTCATTTGTTCTGCGTGGTATCAAAATGCGTTTCCGCTTTTTGTACAGCGGAAAGTGCGTGCAGGTTTTATCCTGGAAAAAATAGAGCCGGACGCACCGGTTGCGAAATATCTGGATCAATGGATCTATACTTATACCGATATTGCATCCATGAAACGGAATTTGATCCATTATCTGTATGAGACATTGCATTGCCGTCGGGCGGTATGTCTTGCCCTTGATTTGGATTATCCTATTATTTCCATGGCGAAACCGTACCGTCAGGCTTGCAAGGAAGTCGGGATGTTTTATGCGGAAAAGAGGTTGGTGGGTGATCCCTCGGATTATGCCCGTCAGACCGCCGAATTCCGGAAAGAAATGAATGCGGATGTGATATTGATCCAGACGGGGTCATATCCTTTGCCGCCGGACGGGATGACATATCATGAATATTTCCAGTTGCCGGATCATGTGCAGATTGTCAGTGAGAATGAGGAAAGTGCATATCATTTCAATGATTACCACATTATTGGCGGGAATCCGTTTGAGTGCGGTTATGTGACGACCGAAAAATTACTGGATGATATTTATGTTCCCCAGAAGTTTGAGGTCAACGGCAACTGGAAAAAACCGGAATAATGACGGGAGAAAATGAGATATACAGCAAAAAAAACACGTTTTCAATCGTATCAAATAAAACAACAACACGGAGTAAAAAAATGAAAAGACAATCATTCACCTTGATCGAACTGCTTGTTGTCATTGCCATTATCGCCATTCTTGCCGCCATGCTGTTACCAGCCCTGGGGAAAGTCAAAGATCAGGCAAACAAGACCAGTTGTGCTTCGCAACAGAAACAAATCATCGGTGCGTTTATGATGTATGCAGAAACTTACAGTGGAAACTGTGTGATATGGTATGACGGAAAGACAACGTGGAATAAACAACTTGCCCCATTTGCAAGCAACAGCAATCAACTCTGGTTCTGTCCCGGCTCTCCTTATCATACAGGAAAAGATAAAAAATATTTTACGGATTCATTCAACTCCAATCTTGATATCGGTATAAACGGTTTTTCCTACGGGAACGATCAATATTCGTTCTTCAATGGGACTACAAAAGTGCAGATCAGCGCAATCAAAGCTCCCAGTAAATTGCGCGTGACTTGCGATACCAATGCAAACAACAGTTATTATACACCCAAAAACGGGAATGGTGCCGGCTTGATCAATCAGGGAAAAATGTGGTCACCGGCTCAAAGCGCGGCGAGCGGATATCCTCTTGCAAGACATTTGAAATCGACAAATTTCAGTTTTGCAGACGGACATGTGGCAAATGAAAAAGAACAAGTGACCGCCAGTCTTTTAGTCGGGTACACCTCCCAGAACAAGGTCCATTGGTTTGCCCGTTACAAAAATTAAAAAACTCACCAGTCGTATTTAAAATTTTTCGCAACACAACTTGAAAGAGTAAAAAAAATGAAAAAAACACTGACCATCATGACACTCTCCGCCCTTGCAACAATTCTATCTGCAGCACCCGAAAACCCGGTAACCAATTTATTCGAAAAAGACATCACATTTTCGATCAATTTTGATGACGGGACGACGAATGCCGATATGGCAAACGGAAAAGCGGCACCAAAAAGATTCAGAAGCAAAACGACAGAAATTGCACCGACCGGACTTTTCGGAAAAGCATTGCTCCAGGGAAGAGTGGAATATGATGCCGCATTGAATCTTGATCTGACACAACCCGGTACCCTGATCTACTGGATCGCGCCGGTCAAATGGTCTGCGGAAAAACCTGCGAACGGAAAAGAACCCGGCTTTAACGCATTCTACGGAGTCGGAAGAGCAAAAGAGTATGGATTTGAATTGATTTCCGGAAAAATGGGCGGTCAACCGTGGGGACACGGGCATTTCAATACATACGTTCAGTATATGGCGAAACCAAGAATCAAACATGTCAACTGTGTGACTTATAATAAAGGGCGTACATCCACCTGGAAGAATGGAACATGGAAAATGATTGCAGTTACCTGGAGCGGCGGCAAATTTGCCGTTTCCATTGATGGCGAACTCAGCCGTTCTTCCGCACTGAACAAACTGATGACTGGCAAAACAAACTTTTTTATTCTGGAATCCAACGGTTCCGTCATGCTGGATGAAGTGACGATCCTGAACCGCGCTCTTTCTGATACGGAAATCAAGAAATTGTATGATGCGGTAATGAAAGTACGCAATACAAAATAAAGAGACAACGCAGAAAAAGAGAACACAGAAAAATCGCAGATGATTTCCGCACATGACTTTATTTTTGAATAACACTTTTTTCTGATTTTATACAACGAAAGGAAAAAATATGAAGTTAAAAACAGTATCAACTCTTGGACTGCTTGCATGTTCGCTTATTGCAAGCGGGATAGAGAAACACACGGCAAAAGATTTGCCGCCATCCGCAGTGTTGGGAAAAACTGCAAAATTTACTCTTGATGGTGTGATTTCAGAGGATGAAATCCGCAATTCCGTCGGGATGTATGGATTTTGCAGTCTCGAAAATGCTTTCAAAATTTACCCGGCAGATGCGAATTTTTATGTCGGTACCGATGGAAAGAACATTTATGTTGCGGGGAAATGCGAAACCTCCCCCAAAGGGATCCTTCAGCGGATGAGTAAAGGCAATAAAGGGTTGCGCGTTTTCAAAGATGATAACTACGAATTGGTGTTTTCTCCCAATCCCGAAAAGAATCCGGCAGACTTTTACCGTTTGATGCTCAATAATAAAGGGGCTTATTACTGTTCTGCACGGAAAGATGGCGTACAAATCGTCTGGACACCGTCATTTTCCTGCAAAGGGACGGTGAAAGATAATTTCTGGTCCTTTGAAGTTCTGATTCCGTTGAAACAATTCGGAATCAATGAATGGAAAGATGGTCAGACATTCGGTTTGCGCGTTTGCCGTAACTGGATCGGCAATGTGTTGAAAGGTATGACACAGTCCAGTTGGTCTCACATCAAAAGTGAATTTGCCGGAACCGATTCCATTCCGACTGTCACCTACCGGGAAAATGCGCCGGTCGTTCATTTTGACCGTTTGATGGACAAAGAAAACCCGGCACCCCGTGTTACTGTGTACAATCCGTCAGATAAACCGGTGAATGTTCAGACACTTTACACATTGATGCCTTCCAGCTCACAATCCGTGAACGAAAAGAGAACAGAAACAATTCCCGCAAAAGGTACAAAAATCATCAATTTGCGTGTTCCCCAGTTGACCACGGGCGAAATTGCCAATACGACATTTGTTGTCACCGATGAGAAAGGAACTCTGTTGTACCGCAGAATGATAAAATGGGGCGTGGATAAGCCGAAAGTTTTTGCGGATGGAGCATCCATGGGCGATCAGCTCTCCATGCGTTTTGCGTATTATACCAGTGTCAACCGCCTGTTTATGCGTTTGGATCTTTCCGCCCTTTCTGCAAAAGACCGGGCAAATAAGATCAACGTGGCGATTTATGCAAAAGATTCCAAACGGAAACTGGTCGAAGCTGTTTTGCCGAAAGCAAATAAGGACGGAATTACTGAAAAACTGTTCATCCTGCCTGATTTGAAAAAGATCACGGCAAAAGAAAATCCCTCCGGCGAATATCAGATCGTTCTCATCTCCGGAAAAAATAAAATCGTCCGGACATTCAAACGTCAGATCTTCAAATGGGAAGACAACAAACTGGGGACCAGCGATACACTTGTTCCGCCGTTTACTCCGGTAACGATCAAAGGCAATAAAGTATCCGTTCTGTTGCGCGATCACACGATGAACGATCTTGGTCTCTGGCAGCAGATCCGTACAGAAAATACCAATCTCTTCACCGGTAAAGGTATGGTTCTTACCGCCGTGATCAATGGTAAAAAATATGTGGCAAAAGGCAAAGGAATCCGCTGGACAACCCGGAAGAAAACATACGCCGAAGGTGTGGCGGAATGGACTGCCGGACCTCTGAAAGCAAAAACACGGATCCATTTTGATATGGACGGGATGATGATGTGTTACTTTGATTTCCCCGCAAGCAAAGTCAAAGTGGATTCTCTGACATTGACGGTTGCCATGCCGGAACAGGAAACGCCTCTGTTCCATGCAACAACCGACGGTCTCCGCCGTCATTATGCCGGAAAAATGTTTGATAAGTGGGACTCCAAACAGGCTCCCCGCGTTGACATTTACAATACCTTTTGCACATACCTCTGGATGGGTGGTGACAGCCGCGGCTTCTCCGTCTCCATGGATAATGACAAAGGCTGGACATTCTCCAATACAAAATCTTCGCAGACGATTCACCATGAAAAAGGTCAAACCGTTCTGACCATGAATCTGTTTGCCTCCCCGGTGACATTGAACAAAGAACGTTCCATTGAATTGGCGTTCCAGGCAACACCGATCAAACCCATGCCGGAAGATTGGCGTTTGAAAATGGGTGCATGGCATTCTCCGAAGTTCCTCCACAAATATTTCAAATACCGGCTCCGTTTCTACGGCAGCAATTATTGTCAGGGCTCTTTGAGTAACAGTCTGCTCCCCCGGGATGAAGAAGATACCACCATCTGGAAAGAACTGGCAAAAACCAGAAAAACCAAAGTGATTCCCCATGCTTATTTGAAAAAGTATGTTCAGGGCTTCCCGAAAGATTGGCAAGAAAAAATGCGCCGGGAATTGAGTTATGGATTCAATGTCGCAAAAGATTCCGAACCGAACAGTGTAACATTCTACACCAATCTCCGTGGTCAGCGTTTGGATATCCCTGCTTCCAGAACATTCCTGGATGAATGGTTCCGCGAAGAATTCCAGTCTTCCCGCGATAAAAAGCCGGGATATGCTGCCAGCCTTTCTTACAGTATCGATCCGGTGAAAACATATCGCGATTATGCCATGTATTGCCATAATCATCTGTTCGCAACCGGTGCTTGCGATAATCTGTATTGGGATGACGTGTACCCCTCTGCTTACTATGACCGCAGTGAAACCGGACGTGCTTATCGACTCCCGAATGGCGATTTGCAGCCGTCAACCGGTTATTTCAATATGCGTTTGATGATCCGTCGTGCAGCAGTCATGATGATGGAATTGAATCGTACTCCCAATAACATGATCCACATGACCAATGTGGGTGCGGCTCCGCTGCTTTCTTATGCACAGCAGAATCTGGATTGGGAAGACAATCTGGGGGTAAACGTGTTCCAGAAACGGTACACACCCGAATATATCCGTACGATTTCCACAGGGCGTCAATTCGGTAATCTGCCGGTCGCGCTCGGACTTGTCGCCACCGGCGGCAACAAAGATGTATTGAAACGCTGTCTGCGTTCCGGTGCCGGTGTATGTCTTACCCATGAAATTCAGTGGGTACAGGGTAATTTGTATTCCGGCGAATATAAAAAAGCATTGTTGAGTTTCTATGCTTTCGGATACGGTAAAAAAGATGTGCGTGTCTGGAATTACTGGGAAAAGAATTATCCGGTCAATGTTACAGGCGGCAAAACCACTTCCATTTATCTGAAGAAAGGCAATGAAGCAGAACTGGTGATTTGCAACTATGATAAAACTGGTGATTTCACATTCTCAATCAAAGGTGCAAAGAAAAACTTTACTGCTGTCAATGCCGAAACAGGAAAAACGCTTGACGTGAAGGATGGTAAGGTAACATTCCAACTCAAAGAATTTGATTTCATCCATGTTAAATTGAAAGGACTTTAATCATGAAAAAATCAATCGTATCCACCCTCGCAGTTGCATCCATGTTCTGTCTCGGAACAGAACTTGCCGCAGCACCGGAAAATCCGGTTAATACCATGTTTGAGAACGATATTATTTTCTCTCTGAACTTTAATGACGGTACACTGAATGCCGATATGGCAAACGGAAAAGGCGAACCGGCAAAAGTCAAGAAACCCGCTAAGTTTATCGAGAAAGGTCTGTTCGGAAAAGGACTTGCCGACGGCTGGATCAATTATGATGCCAAGCAGAATATTGATTTGACCGTTCCCGGTACTCTGATTTATTGGGTCGCTCCGACCTGGGATTCCAAAAAGCCTGCCAACGGTAAGGAGCCGGGATTCACAGCAGTACAGATCCGCGGGAAGAGCAAAGAATACAATTATACCATGATTTCCGGTAAAATGCACGGTCAGCCGTGGGGACACGGTCATTTCAATACCTATGTGCAGTATCCGGGTGCAAAAATCAAACATGTGAATTGCGAAAACATGAATGTTGCCCGTGCCGGAATCTGGAAAAACGGTCAATGGAAAATGAAAGCGATCACCTGGAATGGCGGCAAGTTTGCCGTTTCTGTTAATGGCAGCCCAAGCAGATCTTCTACGCTGAAAAAAATGATGATCGGTGAAACAGTGTATATGGAATTGGGTGTCGGCGGCGGAAAACAGATCATGATCGATGAAGTGACAGTCCTCAGCCGTGCGCTGTCCGATGTGGAAATCAAGAAATTGTATGATGCCACGATCAAAGCACTGGGAACAAAATAAAATTCACCCGAAAATTGCATTGCTGAAATCTTTTGCATAATTTTGATGTTATGCAAGGATTTCAGCTTGCATTTCCGCCTTTTTTATGGCATGTTACAACCACGTAAATCTTAATAAGGAGGTACCTATGAATATTCGATTGGAAAAAGAATTTGTCGTAAATCATACCGGACTGAGAAGGTTTTTACCCCGGTATACCGGGGTAAAGCCGAACGGCTTTACCCTTATAGAATTGCTCGTTGTAATTGCCATCATTGCCATTCTTGCTGCGATGCTTCTTCCGGCATTGGGTAAAACCAAAAATATTGCAAAGAAATCACAATGCCTCAGCAATCAGAAACAGCTCCTTATGGCAATGAATATGTACCGGAATGACTTTGATGATTATATTCCTCCGTGGGCGACACCTGATAACGTGAAATGGAGGATGCATTTAGTTTCCTATACAAAATCGGATGCGGTTTTCCGTTGTCCGGCGAATGCGAATTACAATAAAAAACCAATCAGGACTGATTCGATAGTTGAGGGCTCTTGTCATGCGATCGGGATCAGCGGCGCAATGACGAATAGTTTTTACAAGATTATGCACAAAGCCTCTTCCATTAAAAATATCAATACTTTGATTTATATCGGAGACAGTGGCGGAAATGGGGATGGTGTTGTTAATGGTGGGGATCAATATGTGGACCGTATGATCGTATGTCTCGGGATTTCTGATGCGCAATATCATGCATCCGATACAAATTGTACTCACTTTTTTGCACGGCATGAAAAGAGCGTGAACTTCGGCTTTGTTGCCGGTCATGTAAGCAATTATCCCTATCAGGTGGCGCGCCAGCTGTGTGCTAAACCGGATATTTATTTCCGGGTGAAAAAATAAAAAATTGTTTTCAATGTTAAAAAGTGTAACCGATTGTCTCAAAAGTGATAGAATGTCCGGTTGACAATCATGACAGTAAGTTTTATATTACCCTTATTTGAAATTAATTCATGCAAGGAGGTGTTTTTATGAGAAAACCATCACAATCGCATACGATAACAAACTGTTTTGTTTTGAAAAACTTTTTACCCCGGTATGCCGGGGTGAAGCCGAACGGCTTTACCCTTATAGAATTACTCGTTGTTATAGCCATCATTGCGCTTCTTGCGGCGATGCTTCTTCCGGCATTGGGAAAAGCCAAAAATATTGCAAAGAAATCACAATGCATCAGCAATCAGAAACAGATCCTTATGGCACTGAGTATGTACCGGAATGACTTTGATGATTATATCCCTCCGTGGGCGACACCTGATAACGTGAAATGGATGACACATCTGGTTGCCTATACAAAATCGGATGCAATTTTCCGTTGTCCGGCAAATGCGAATTTCAAAACAAAACCAATCAGGACTGATTCGAAAGTTCAAGGAGGATGTATGGCCATCGGGATCAGCGGCGCACAGCAGAATGGTTTTTTCAAGAATATGCACAAAGCCTCTTCCATTAAAAATATCAATACTTTGATTTATATCGGAGACAGCGGCGGCTATGGGGATAGTATTACCAATAATCAGGATCAATATGTGGACCGGATGATCGTATGTCTTGGGATTTCAGATGCGCAATATCATGCATCCAGTACAAATTGTACTCACTTTTTTGCGCGGCATGAAAAGTGCGTGAACTTCGGCTTTGTTGCCGGTCATGTAAGCAATTATCCCTATCAGGTGGCGCGCCAGCTGTGTGCTAAACCGGGTATTTATTTCCGGGTGAAAAAATAAAAAATTGTTTTCAATGTTAAAAATTGTAACCGATTGTCTTAAAAGTGATAGAACATTCTGTTGATAATTTTCAAGAATGTTTTTTATTACTTTATTGGCAATTACCATATTAATCAAGGAGATTTATTTATGCTTGAAATCACTTCCCATCGTAATGGAGAAATTCTGAACTATAAACATGGCAGAGAATCCGCTGATGCACTGGTGATCACCGTACGCGGGATCGCCGATCCTCAGAGCCGGGTGTTGGTCAATGGAATTGCCGCTGCCCGATGTGACCGGGAATTTGTTGCCGATGTCCCGTTGACGCAGAAAATCAATACCGTGACCGTATCCGCGAAAGACAAGTTCGGTGTCCGGACACAGAGTATTGTGTTGGTATGGGATAAGGCATCGTTTAAACGTTATGCGGTGCGGATCGATGACAACTGTTTTTTCTTTACGGATCTTGCCCGGGAAAAACCAGCCAGACTGTTTGATCATTTTTATTTGAAGGGGCTGAAAGAACTCCATGAGAAATACGGCAGTAAATTCATTCTCAAATGTTTCTTCCGGAATGAACATGATCCGGAGAAATTTACGATCGATCAGGTCCCGTCAACCTATCGCAGTGAGTTTGAAGATAATGCGGATTGGCTGCATCTGGCATTTCATGCGCTGGCAGAATTTCCGGATCGTCCGTATCAGCATTGCAGTGAAGAACGGTTGGCGCATGATTACGATTTGACCATGAATGAATTGATCCGTATTGCCGGAGATAAAGCCGTTACGCCGCCGACCAATGTCCATTGGGCGATGCTTCCGCCGGAACGGTTTGATTTTATGCGGAAACGCGGCTTGAAGATTCTGACATCCAGCGGGTTCATGTCCAATCGCATCATTGTGGACGGTAAAGTGGAAGATCTTCAGGCAGGCTCCTGCGATATCGGATTTTTCTACGAACAGGATGTAGCGCATCACATGCTGGCGAAACGGTGTTTCTATGATGCGGATCACGACCTGTTTCTTTCCCGTACCTTCTTCTGTTTCAACATTGATACACCGGCGGAAATCGAAGAAAAGATCCGGAAGGAAGATGCTGCGGCGGCTGCAACCGGATGCGAAATGATGGAGTCTATCGGGCATGAACAATATGCGTTCCCCCATTATATGAATTATCTGCCGGATTATTTTGAACGGCTGGATGCGTCCTGTCGTGTCCCTGCGGAATTGGGATATAAACCGGTCTTTTTCCAGGATGGGATTTTCGGCAATACCGCCTGGGAATAAAATCGGAGTTATTGATCGGACAATAGTATTTTTTTGCCTCTTCGACGTTTTATGCCATAGAATCAGATCTCCTTTGAGCTTGAAAATTCCAGGAACTGCTAGATTTTCAATTTGAAGTACTCACGAAATCATGTAAGAAAAGACTCAATGTCCGAAAGAATTTAGAATCA
>JAFVSW010000041.1 GCA_017503545.1 Lentisphaeria bacterium
AAGGAACCGTTGCCAACGTGCCCCCGAAAGGCGGACGCAAGCATCCGGAACAGGAATATCTCCGCGTTGATACCACAAATATTCTGTTTATCTGCGGTGGTGCATTCGTCGGACTGGACAAAATCGTACAGCGTCGTGTCGGTCGCCGCGTTCTCGGATTCGGGAAAGAAGCAGAACAGCAGCAGAATGTGGAACTGGATGCAAACCGTGCATTGGCAATGACGGAACCGGAAGATTTGGTCCGTTTCGGTTTGATCCCTGAATTTGTGGGACGTCTCCCCGTTCTCACCACACTGGAGCCGCTGACGAAAGACGCATTGATGCAGATTCTCACCGAACCGAAAAATGCAGTAACCCGTCAATTTGCAAAATTGATGGATATGGAAGGTGTCAAACTCACATTCCGGAAAGATGCATTGGAAGCGATTGCAGAAAAAGCCGCCTCCAAAGGTACCGGAGCCCGCGGATTGCGTTCTCAGTTGGAAAAACTCATGCTGGAAATCATGTTCCGTATTCCGTCGGAAAAGAATGTGGCAGAATGTATCATCACCGCAGAAACGGTGGATGGTAAAGACCCGGAACTGAAATACAAATAATTCTAATTCTGGATGGCAAACAATATGGCATTGATCCTGGGAATTGAGACAAGCTGCGATGAAACATCGGCAGCCGTTGTGGAAAACGGACAAAAGGTTATTTCCTGTTCCGTTGCCACACAAATCGCAAAACACGCCCCTTATGGCGGCGTTATTCCGGAATTGGCTGCACGGGAACATCTTACTGCCATCAACCCGGTAGTGGAAGAAGCCCTGCAAAAAGCCAATATCACCCCGGAACAGCTTTCCGCTGTTGCGGTCACTCATGCTCCGGGATTGATTCCCGCGCTTCTGGTCGGGATCAATTTTGCAAAAGGGTTTGCCAACACCTATAATCTTCCGCTGATCGGGATCAATCATTTTCTCGCTCATATCTGCGGAACATTTCTGGATAATGATACGGCGGCTCTTGACGATCCGTCTCTTTACCCCATGCTGGCATTGGTCGTCTCCGGCGGTCATACTTCCATTGTTCTTTTACGGGAAGACAAGGTGGCGCAACTGATCGGCACAACTCTTGACGATGCTGCCGGGGAAGCCTTTGATAAAGCGGCAAAACTGCTGAACTTGGGATATCCCGGCGGTCCGGTCATTGAACGGCTCGCACAGAACGGAAAAACAGATGCCTTTGCGTTCCCCCGTTCCCTTACCGGATCGGCAGGAAAAGCCCTTGATCCGGCAAATCGCTTCCATTTCAGTTTCAGCGGCTTGAAAACGGCGTTACTATATCATGTCAAACGCAGTGGCGGACTGGAAAAACTGGAAGGTCAATTCCTTTACGATACCTTGGCTTCATATCAGGAAGCCATTGTGGATGTCCTTTGTAAAAAAGCCTTTGATGCAGCAAAAGTATATGGTGCAAAAACGGCGATCCTCTGCGGCGGCGTAGCCTGTAACGGTGCCTTGCGTACCCGTTTTCTGGAAAGCGCGCCGAAGGATTTGCGTGTTATTGCCGCACAGAAAAAATATTGTACCGACAACGGCGCAATGGTCGGCGGTCTCGGATATTATTATTACCGTGCCGGACAGTTTGGCGATCTTTCTCTGGATGCAAAAGCCAGATTGCCTTTGGAAACCCGCCTGCCCTGATCCGGCGGAAAAAAAATTAAAACTTAAGGAACAAATCCATCATGTCCACACTGCCCCGTTCTGTTATTCCCGCATCACAAATCGAAGATGATGGTTACGACTGGTTCAAACGGCATGACGCCATTGCGGAACGTGTCAAACAACGCAAATATCAACTGGTTCTGCTGGGTGCTTCCATGTTTCATTATTGGGAGGGTGACCGCCCCGGTTTCGGTGAATACGGGACAGAGGCGTGGAATGAAACAATGACACAATACAACGTTCTGAATCTGGGATTCGGATTTGATCGCACACAGAACATGTTATGGCGTTTGGAACATGGGGAACTGGATGGGCAGACGCCGGATTTGATCATTCTCCATGGCGGCAATAATCTCAAACAAACCTCAAATTATCCAGGCGATACTCCGGAGGAAGCGGCGGAAGGATTGATTGCTGTATTGAAAAAACTCCGTGAACTTTGTCCGGATGCGGAACTGTTGTATCTTACTTTCCGCAATGAACCTTTGATCGCACAGATGAATGAGGGTGTCCGCACCTTTATCAAAACAGAAAACAATATGACATTCTTTGATTGCGCCGCGGATTTCTACAACAGCGATAACACATTGAACACCGCCCTGTTCCTGGGGGACAAGTGTCACTTGAACAATGATGGCTACCGGGTTCTGATCAAAGCATTATCCCCCCGTTTTGCCAAGCTGCAAAGCAAATAAAACGGATCATCGGGCGTAAAAAAACGTTTCCAACACTTGTTTTTTTTCTCAAGTCCTGTATATTACGGAAGAAAGGAGAAAAAAGTAAATGGAAATATTCCGTCATGATTCCGGCATTACCGTGTATTTGCCTTGTTTGATCATTCTTTACATTTGCAGTTTTGTCACGATGATCCATATTTTGCTCAACATGCGGGATGAAACAGAACGGGCAAAACTCTGGCTGCTTTTTGTTCTCTCTTTTCCCGGTCTGGGAGTTCTGTTATATCTCTGCTGCGGCTTGAACCGGCGGGATACATTGGGACACCGTGTCAAACGCATCGGCGGGCAAATGGAAACGGCACAGGATCCGGCATTACAACAACTGCTTTCTAAACGGAATCTGGATATCAGCCAATTTCATGCGAAAGATATACCGTCGGCACCTTATCTTGCCATGTTGGACCGGCAATTTCCTGCACAACCGCCATTAAAAGGCAATAAAGCAGAATTATTATGTGACGGCAATGGAGCTTATCCGGCAATGCTTCAGGCGATCAATCAGGCAAAAACCAGCATCCATATGCAAAGTTTTATTATTGCAGATGATAAGATTGGACATATTCTGTTTAATGCCATGAAAAAACGGGCAAAGGAAGGGGTACAGGTCAAAGTAATTTACGACAGTTTCGGCAGTTTCGGGGCAATGACCAGTCACTTTTTCCGGAAATATTCCAATAAAACACCGAATATGCAAATACGCGCTTTTTCCCGCACGGTCTTTCTTGCTCCCTGGCTGAACCAACTCCGTAATCATAGAAAATTATTGATTGTAGATGGAAAAACTGCTTTTCTCGGCGGGTTGAATATCAGTGCAGACAATTTCCGTTTCAAAAAGAAAAAAGCTGCAATCCATGACCTCCATTGCCGTTTGACCGGACCATCCGTCAATGAACTCCAATGCGTTTTTCTGCGTGACTGGTGTATTGCACGCCGCTGTTCCGTTACCGACGCTTTCCAGCCGGAACATTTTCCAGTACCCGAAGTGGCTGGCAATAATACCGTGCGGGTTATTGCATCCGGTCACGGCTATGACTTTCAAGGTTCGGAACGTTGTTTTTACACAGCGGCTGCAACCGCACAAAAATCCCTTTGGATCTGCACGCCATACTTTGTCCCGGACAGCGATTTTGTAACAGCGATACGCCTTGCCGCCCGCCGTGGTGTAGATGTCCGTATATTGCTCCCGAAAAACAATAATCACTGGTTCATGCGGATGGCATCCCAAAATCTTTATGAGCCGTTATGTCAGGATGGAATACGTATTCTGGAACGGAAAGGGATTTTTTCTCATGCAAAAGTCATGTTGGTGGATGGAACCTGGTGCATGTTCGGTTCCAGCAATTGCGATGTCCGCAGTTTCCGTTTGAATTATGAACTGGATCTTGCCATTACAGAAGGCAATTTCATTAATCAAATACATCTTCAGCTTTTACAGGAAATGAATCAGGCAGAGGAAATTCTCCTTGCGGATGCAGCGGCACAAGGTACGTTACACCGGCTGGCACAAAGTTTCTGCGCCCTGTTCACTCCCCTGCTTTGATCAACAGAAAGGATTTTTTACCATGTTACGCGATTTGATACCATCCTCTCTCCAACGGGTCACCGCACTGGAACCCGGTAACAATAATGCAATTGTCTGGATCCGGCAGGAAGATGATTCTGTGATTACAAAAGAAATACCATTTCAGCCGTTCATGCTGACAACACAGCCATCCCTGTTCCACGGCTTTCCGGCTATTGCTTCCATAGAAGAACTGGAAGGCGATGCACCGTTCCGGTATCTCATCCACTTTTCCTCCGCAGATGACTTTGAACAGGCAAAAAAATTTCTGAAAACCACCGCATCCATCACCCCCGGCTCACCGAACTCCCCGGTACGCGCGATCAATGATCTGACGCAGCAGGTTTTGATTCAGCAGCAGATCCGCCTTTTCGCCGGTATGAGATTTGATGAAGTGCGCCGTCTGCAGTTGGATATCGAAACACTCTGTACGCCGGGTTACGATTTCCCGAATGCAGAACGGGAAAACGATTCCATTGTATTGATCGCACTCCGGGACAGTACCGGATGGGAAGAAGTGATCTCCGCTCAGCACATGGACGAAAAATCCATGTTGGAACGAATGATCGCCCTGATTCAGGAACGGGACCCGGATATCATCGAAGGACATAATCTGTTCCGTTTCGATTTGCCATATCTGGAAACCAGAGCAAAACGGTATAAACTCAAACTGCTTCTGGGCAGAGACGGGTCTGTGATCAAACGACGCACCAGCCGGTTCAGTGCCGCCGAACGGACAGTCAATTATACCCGGTACGATATTTACGGACGCCATATTGCGGATACCTATCACCTTGCATTGTTTTACGATGCGGTCAAGCGGGATTTGGATGGATATTCGCTGAAAACCATTGCAAAACACTTCAAAGTGGCAAGTCCGGACCGGGTTTATGTGGATGCTTCCGATATGAATAAAATCTGGCAGGAAACACCCGATAAAGCCGCAGTATATTGTCTGGACGATGTCCGGGAAACGGATGCCATTTCCCGTATTCTTTCCCCTGCCACTTTTTATCAGACACAGTTGATCCCGCTTTCCTATCAGAATTGTATCGTGCGCGGCAATGCAACACGGATCGACAGTATGTTCACCGCCGAATATATCCGGGCAAAACGGTCCATGCCATACGGCGAACGGGCAAGAGTTTTTTCCGGTGCATTGACAAAAGCCTTTGCCGATGGCGTATTCCGGAATGTGACCCATTGCGACGTGCGGTCATTGTATCCATCCATTATTTTGTCACAAAAATGGACACCATGCCGTGATACGCTTGGGATCTTCCCGAAACTGTTGGAAAAACTCCGTCAATTCCGTTTGACTGCGAAAGATGCCATGCGTCAGGCGGAAACCACGGAACAGAAAAATTTTTATTCGTCGTTACAGGCGACCTTCAAAATTCTGATCAACTCTTTTTATGGATATCTGGGATTTGAACAGGGATTTCTCAACGATTTCAATATGGCAGACCGGGTCACAACGGAAGGTCGACGGATTCTGACCAGCATGTTGGAATTTCTTCAGAAACACGATGCCAATGTAATCGAAATGGATACCGATGGTATTTATTTTCAACCGGGCAGTATCGATGCCGCCACATTGGAACGGACCATTCCCGTAATTCTGCCGGATGGGATCGAAGTGGAGTTTGATGAAACGTACGACGCCATGTTTTCCTACAAAAGTAAAAACTATGCGTTGTTGAAACAAAATGGAGAATTGACCATCAGCGGAGCCGCGTTGAAGTCACGTGGCTTGGAACCGTTCCAGCGGAAATATATGCACCGGATCATTCTTGCCATTCTGCATGAAGACAGAGATTCCATCCAAACATTGAACGGGGAATATACGGATGCCTTGCAGAATCACAAATTGCCGTTTACGGAATTGGCAAAAAGCGAAACACTTTCGGATTCTCCGGAAAGTTATAAACGGAAAATGAATGAACCATCCTTCCGACGCAGTGCGGCATACGAACTGGCATTGCAATCGGGTAAAGATTACCGTCAAGGCGATCAAATATCTTTTTACATCACCGGCACGAAACGGAAAGTCAGCGTTGTGGAAAATGCGAAATTGTTATCGGATGCCGATGAATCAGTCCGGGATGAAAATGTGGAATATTATCTGGACAAACTCAACGAACTCCAGAAAAAATTTGCGCCGTATCTTCCTGCGCTCCCGGAAGAAAATCAACAACCGGAACTGGATCTGTTCGGATAATACAGGAGAGACGTGTGTGTATCACCAGGCGGCAGGCTTTCCGGTGCGAAGCAGACTGTCAATGTCTTGAAATGCGTTCATTAAAGTTTCGCTGTGATACATTTCATACATTTGGAATACAAAATCTGTGAGTTTTTTATCATCCAGCTCTTTCAGGATTTTGTCTGCAGTCGTATTTTTATAGGCTGCATAATGATTGAGTAAAAAGATAAAAAACTCCATCTCTTTGGATAATTCATTCATATCAATCCAGCCTTATGTAAATTGAATTTCTCGGATCTCCGGTTATCTGTTCACATTCCCACATATCAAAAACACCATCCGAGCTGATTTCCCACATTGCACAAGCCGGATCACACAACATGCGATATGTTTCAGAAGACAAGAATCTGCGTAATGCCTCAATTTCAGATAAGCCATATTTATTACAACTTTTCAAAACGATCCTTTTTGAATAACAATCAAGAAAATAAGGAAAAAATTTTTCATTCATAATTTCTTTACCTCCTTAATTTTCAAAAATTTTAAAGCTTTTTCCGTCTTAATAACATACTGATCTTTCAATTTCTGTGGTTTCAAATGCCGAATGGCGGTATCTACATCCAGAAAGCCATCTTCAAACAGCATGATCGTTGAAATTGTTTGATCATTGGCAACCGGTCCGATAATCAAATCATACTCATTCTGTAAAATATGTCCACGACGATTTGCCACAACAAAATGCAGCCACTCTTCATTAGGCTCCGGGAAAAACTTAACGTTCAATAAATCCTTAAAATTATCCGGCAACGTATATACAGAAACAGTAGGCATACCATTTTTACGACGCTGCATCGTATGATCAGCCCAACGCTCTGCCTGTTCAAAACTGGATGTCATGTAAAAACCACTTCCAAAATCCAGTCTCCGATCCGATACAAAAATTTTCGGTTCTTCCACAGATGCATTGCTGCCGTGATATAAAATCATATTTTTCCCGTCTTAAAAAATTCTGTTCTATCCATCTGAAAAGGGGAAATTCCAAAAGATAAGCAGTCAAACATTTGATGCCTTTTGAAACCGCCTCATGGCATAATATAATACGATGCAAGTTTTTTTCAAGAAAAATTTCAAAAGTCAATCAAAATTTAAATTAAAAAACAACCATTGATGAGATAAAACAGGAATCAAAATTCGCTGTTTCAGATCACAACAACTTTATTCAAATTCTATTGAAGATTTTTGAAAATCACCTCAACAACCTCATTTTTTCGGCAGGGAAAGTTCGTCCGGTTTCAATGCCTTGATCTGATCACGCAAGGCAGCGGCACGTTCAAATTCCAGGTTCGCCGCCGCTTCCAACATGTCAGATTCCAATGCCGTCAGAATTTCATCCAGATTCGCCGCGCCTGTGCGATCCAGCAATTCCTGCATCTCTCGCTGCCCAAGATCCGGTAATTTCGATGCCCCTCTGCCACGTTTCTTTTTCTCCGGCGGCGGCGTTCCATTGGTACTTCCGGCAAAGGCATCGTATGCGCCGATTCCCCCTTCCCGCACAGCAAGAGTTACATTGCCGTATGGAGTATCGTATGGCGTCCGTTTGGCATCGTTGGAACCGGTTTTGGAAGAAATACCCAGGACATCCGTAATGGATTCCCGGATGCTTTTTTTCACCGTTTGCGGTGTAATGCCATGTTCCGTATTGTATTCCATCTGTTTTTTACGACGGTGTTCCGTAATAACCAGCAACGCCTGCATACTGTCCGTCACCGTATCCGCATAAAGCACCACATATCCGTTGGCATTACGGGCGGCACGCCCTGCAATCTGGATCAATGACCGGGATGACCGCAGGAAGCCTTCCTTATCCGCATCCAGAATTGCCACAAGCATCAATTCCGGCAAGTCGATCCCTTCCCGCAAAAGATTGATCCCTACAATACAATCAAAATCACCGGCACGTAATTCGTTGAGGATCCGCACCCGTTCGATGGCGTCGATTTCCGAATGTAAATATTTCACCCGGATTCCTAATCCGGTGAGGTAATCTGCCAGCCGTTCCGCACTTTTCTTGGTCAAAGTGGCAACCAGAGATCTGGCACCTTTTTCCGTACAGCGGCGGATTTCTTCGATCACATCGTCGATTTGCGTTTCCAACGGGCGAACTTCCACTGGCGGATCCAGCAAACCGGTGGGGCGAACAACCAATTCAGTGATATGTCCGGCACTGTGTTCTTTTTCAAAATCACCGGGCGTGGCGGAAACAAAGACCGTCGTACCCATCATGGAAAGAAATTCTTCAAATTTCAGCGGACGGTTATCCAATGCCGACGGCAGGCGGAACCCATAATCCACCAACATTTGTTTCCGGCTCCGGTCGGCTTTATACATCGCCTGTAATTGGGGCAATGTCACATGAGATTCATCAATGAATAACAAATAATCCTGCGGGAAGAAATCCAGCAGACAGAACGGGCGGCTGCCCTCCGGTCGGAATGCCAAATGCCGGGAATAATTTTCGATCCCGGAGCAATAACCGATCTCGTTCATCATTTCAATGTCATAGGTCACACGCTGGAATAACCGTTGTGCTTCCACCAGTTTTCCATTGGCTTCAAACCAGGCGACCCGTTCTTTCAATTCCTTGCGGATGGATTCCGAAGCGCGCCGGATTTGATCCTGCGGCATCACAAAATGTTTGGCAGGAAAAATCAACGCATGGTCATCCCGATCAATCAAATGCCCGCTTTTGACATCGTACCGGGCGATGGTGTCCACTTCATCCCCCCAGAATTCCACGCGGAGGAATTGATCTTTCTGGGAAAGATAAACATCCACATGATCCCCGCGCACCCGGAATTGCCCCCGTTCCGGCGCCATATCATTGCGTTCATACTGGACCGCTACGAGCATCCGCAGAAACTCATCCCGGTCGAGAATTTGCTCCCGTTTGAGCCGGATACTCATTTCGCTGTAATCTTCCGGCGAAGTCAAACCATAAATACAGGAGACACTGGCGACAGTCAACACATCTTTCCGTTCCAGCAAAGAAGCCGTGGCACTGAGGCGCAAACGCTCGATATTATCGTTAATGCTGCAATCTTTCGCAATATAAGTATCGGTCTGAGGAATATAGGATTCCGGCAGATAATAATCGTAATAACTGATAAAATATTCCACCGCATTTTCCGGCATGAACGATTTAAATTCGCTGTACAACTGAGCGGCAAGTGTTTTGTTGTGAGACAAGACCAGTGCGGGCCGGGCAGTTCCCAACTGTTCCAGCACTTTGGCAATCGTGAATGTTTTACCGGAACCGGTGACCCCCAACAGGGTTTGATACGGCACATTGCGGCGAATGCCATCGGCAAGAGCGCGTATGGCGGCAGGTTGATCCCCCGCCGGTTGATATTCGGAAAAAACGGAAAAATGATCAAGCATAAAAAAACACCTTTGTAAAAAACCGGAATCAATATAGCACGCATGGAAAAAAAAATCAAAGTTTTTTTTCAAAAAAGCCCGGAATCCATCTTTTTTCTTAATTAAAATAAAAAAATTACAACAAAAAGTCGAAAAAAAAGCAAATCAGATATTGTTTTTTCCATCTTTCGGGATATATTACCCTACTCTTAACTTTTTTTAACATGGAAAGGGCAGAACAGTAAATCTGTTCCGCGAAAGAACAATTATGACAAAATGTGTGAAGTATGCAAAAGTAAAACCGGTCCGTATTGGGAAACACAATTGGATCGACCGGGAACTGACTGCACCTCCGGTTTGGTGTTCCGTCGATCTGCGTGACGGCAACCAGGCACTCCCCATGCCCATGAATCCGCAAAAAAAGTTGGAATATTTCAAACTTCTTTGTGCCGTCGGCTTCAAAGAAATCGAAGTATCATTCCCCTCCGCCTCTCAGGACGACTTTGATTTTGTCCGTGATCTGGTGGAAAAAAATGCGATTCCGGATGATGTGCGCATTTCCGTTTTGACGCAAGCTCGTGAAAACCTGATCAAACGGACAGTGGAATCTCTTAAAGGTTTGGAACGGGGAATCCTTCATCTTTACGTTGCAACCAGCGATCTGCACTCCATTCTGGTGTTCAATAAAAATCATCAGGAAGTGTTGGATATGGCTGTCAACGGTACAAAACTTGTTGTCAAATACCTGAAAGAAGCCGGTCTCTGGGGCAAAATCGGATACGAATTCTCCCCCGAAGAATATACGGACAGTGATATGGATTTCGTTATCGAAATTTGTAAAGCCGTCAAAGAAGCATGGGGGCCCTCCGCAAAACGGGACTTCATCATCAACTTGCCGCAGACCGTGGAACGCCGTGCCCCCTTCCATTACGCCGATATGGTGGAATACTTTATCGAAAATTATCCGTATATGGATGAAACAACGGTCAGTGTTCACTCCCATAACGACCAGGGATGCGCTGTTGCTTCTTCTGAAATGACATTGCTTGCCGGTGCAGAACGTGTGGAAGGTACTTTGCTCGGTCACGGGGAACGTACCGGTAACGTGGATATTCTGGTCATGGCATTGAACCTGCTCTCCCGCGGGATCGATCCGGGCTTGGATTTCAGCGATATGCCCCATATCATCTCCACCATTGAAAGAGCAACAAATATTGAAGTGCATGAACGCCATCCTTACGCCGGACAGCTTGCATTTACCGCATTCTCCGGTTCCCATCAGGATGCCATCCGCAAAGGGTTGGACAGCAAAGATAAAGCACGGGAATTGTTCAATGTGGAATGGAAAGTGCCGTATCTTCATCTTGACCCGGCTGATGTGGGCAGAAAATATGAAAAACTCATCCGCATCAACAGTCAATCCGGCAAAGGCGGTGTCGCTTACGTTCTGGAACATGAATTCGGCATTTACCCGCCCAAAGGGATTCATCCCTTTATCGGTGCAGAAGTGCAGAAATATGCCGATGCTCACGGCGGAGAACTGGATTCCGCAAAATTGATCGAATTGTTCAACAACGCATTTGTCAACCGGACCGGTGCTTTTGAACTGAAGAAATACTCCCGGATCAATGTTGTCGAACAAGCGCAGGATAAAGCGGACGGTACGGAAATGGTATCCGTGAAACTGGCTCTTGTCTTCAATGGTCAGGAAATGGAAATCGAAGGAATCGGTAATGGTCCGATCTCCGCTACCGTGCATGCAATCCGCGACAATGCAAAACTCTATGACTTTGTATTGGAAGATTTCTCCGAACGTACCATGGGTTCTAATGCCGATGCGGAAGCAATGGCATTCGTCGGCGTTCGCAGAAAATCTGATAACGCATTGATCTATGGTGCAGGCAGACATCATAACATTGACCAGGCAGCGGTTTTGGCATTGTTCTCTGCTTTGAACCTGGCACAATAACAACTTTTTGTTTCTGCCGGAAACGGATATCTCATGAAACTGAATCTGAAACTGGTTGCTGTACTTGTTATCGCAATTCTTGTTGCTCATGCAGTTCTGATCCATTTGCTGATCCAGACCAGCTCCATGACAGAGTCCGTCCGGCAGAAAAAACAAATCCATTCCGAAAAACCGTTCGTTCCTCCCGTATCAAAACAGAATACGGAACCGAAAAAAGAACGGTATGGATCACGCACAAACACACCCGCACCGGCACCGCAACCCGCAAAAATACCGGAACCGGCGTGGACTCCCATCATTCCGGATGAAATTCCTGCGATAAAAAGCAATACATGGCGTCCCCTGAAATATAACCGTACGATCAAAGGTAATATCGGTTCCATTCAGGCATCCCGCGGCGCAAAATCGGGTATTCTGGTCAACTTGAATACCCGACAGGTTCTTTGGGCAAAAAATGCGGATAAACCGTACCCTATTGCCTCCATGACCAAGTTGATGACTCAACTCCTTGCATATGAAAAAACGCTTGATAAAAACATGTATCCGGATGGTTTACGGACCAAAATAAAGATTGTCAGGGAAGTGGAAGCCATTGCACCGAGCAAAGTCCATCTCAGTGCCGGAGAAGTTTTTACAGTCAAAGATCTTCTGCTTGCAGCGTCCATCAAAAGCGCAAATGATGCAGCAGGAATGCTTGCCATCTTTTTCGGGAACGGCAAAATGGCACGTTTTGTTGCTGAAATGAATCAGAAAGCAAAAGATTTGGGAATGGCTCATACGACATTCACCAATCCCCACGGTCTCCCGGAAAAACAGAAAAATCTTGACAATAAAAGTTCCCCGGAAGATATGGTACGCCTGTGTGAAGCCTTTCTGCAACACGAAGAACTGGTGAAATGGGCAGGAATCAAAAGTCTCGCCTTCCGCTCCAAGGGACAAAAAAATTACCATGTCATGTGGAATCATAACAATCTTCTGCCGGGCGCAAGATATGGCACAAAAGGTGTAACCGGGTTGAAAACCGGATTTACCAACCGCGCAGGATTCTGCCTGGCAGTCACCTGTACCAGAAATGGCGAAACACTGCTGGCAATCATGACCGGTTTTAAAACGCTGAAAGAACGGGATTCCTTTGCAAAAGCATTATTAAATTGGGGTTATCGCCGCACTGCGGCATTGAATAAAAAGAATTAACAAACAGGAGAACAACAGATGAAAAAACTGTTACTCGTATTGACTGCAATAAGCGTGACCTTTGCAGCTGCCGCCGCAGAACAAACAAAAAAATTGAAGATCCTGATGATCGGTAACAGTTTTTCCGTTTGTGTAGCGGATGATCTGCATCAAATCGTCAAAAAGACTCCGGATTGCAAGTTGCTTCTGACCAGTGCCTATATCGGCGGTTGTACATTCAACAGACATTGGAACAACATCGAAAAAGCAGAAAAGGATGCAAATCACAAGCCGTATACCATCCGCATCTGGGATACCGATAAAAAAAGAGCAACATACCGCAAAGATAATGTAAATAATCTGCTGAAAGAACAATGGGACATCATCACCATTCAACAGGGCAGTTCCGAATCCTGGGATTTCAAATTCTATGAACCCGCTGCCGGTAAACTCATCGCATACATCAAAAAACATGTTCCCAAAGCGGAAATCATCATTCAGCAGACCTGGGCTTATCGCGTGGATGATGGCAGACTGAGACGTTGGAAGATCTCTCAGACTGAAATGTATGAAAAAGTGTCAACCGCGTACCGCACTCTTGCTGAAAAATATAAATTCCGCGTCATTCCCACTGGGGATGCCGTTCAGCTGTACCGCAAAGCAAACAAAGTTCAGAGTACAGCACCGACAGCCGAACAGGATCCGAAAAAACTGGTATATCCTGCCCTGCCTGATTTCAATAATGACATTGTAGGCAATTCCTCCTGGCGCAAAGATAAAAAGACAGGACAGATGAGAATATCTTCTGACCCTGCCCATCTGAACAGAAACGGCAGATACATGCAGGCATGTGTCTGGTTCAGCGCACTGTTCGGCAAAGATGCAACAACGATTCAATATGAGCCGAAAGGTATTGCAAAAGAAAAAATCATGCAGATGAGAAAATTTGCTCAGGAAGCCGTTGCATCATATAAACAAGCCAATAAATAATCGGCTGATCTGCTGTTTTTTTCAAAAAAAATAATAACCGGATTTGAAAAAATCCGGTTTTCTGCTATTTTATCCATAAAGGTAATTTGCGAATAACAAGGTGTCTTTATGAATGTAATTTATTATTTTTCCGGAACCGGCAACACCCTTTTTGCCGCCAGAAAGTTTGCAGAAGCATTAGGTAATGATACGCAGCTGATTTCCATTTCCTCTCTCAACCGGGCGGAAAAAACCGATCCGTGGAATGCGGATACCGTGGGCTTCTTTTTCCCCGTTTACTGTTTCGGCTTGCCGCATATTTTTGCAAAATTTATGGAACGTGTGGTGAAATGGAAGAATCATGAAAATGCACACAAACCTTACGTTTACGCCCTCTGTACTTCCGGCGGAATGAAAGGCACGGCGGCAATGATTCTGGATAATATCCTGTATGAAAAGAATTTGCGTTTGGATGCCGCCTTCCATGTCCAAATGCCGTCCAATTATATTCCTCTTTCCAAACCGCCGACTGAAGAACGGTGTCAACGCCTTTTCAAAAAGGCGGAAGAGGCGATTGTGAAGTTTGTGGAAAAAGTAAAAAATCGCAAAAAAGAACGCCCCATCCGGGTATTCCCCTTCGATATGTTCGGAGAACTTATCGCTCAGCGTGCGGTTGACTGCATGATGGAAAATTATGACAAATACTTCTGGCTGAATGAAGACTGCAACGCATGCGGAATCTGTCAGAAAGTATGCCCCGCCTCCAATATCATTATGATGAACGGTATGCCCACTTGGCGCGGCCATTGTGAGCAGTGTATGGCATGTCTCCAATGGTGTCCGCAACAGGCGATCCAATTCAAGCAGGTGACAAAACGCCGGAAACGGTATCATCATCCGGATATCAAGGTGGAAGATATGTTCCGCAATCAGGAATAACATTCATAAAGAATTACAATTTCAGAACCGGAAAAACTGCAGGGCATACACATAAAATGAATAAATTTTCTGAACATATCCGTCAAAAAATGAAGTCGGAACGTTTTGCCGTCTGGCGCAATTTGCTTCTTGATTTGAAAACGCCGGCTGACAAACACACCGTCGTACGTTTCCCGAACAGTGCAAGTTACATTTTTTCCACCGCCGATGTTTTCTGGATGGCGGACCCGTCATTCAACAATGGGGACTGCAAGGCTGATGATACACAACTCAATGAAATTGCAGCTCTTATCAATCAGAAAATTTCCTTTGCCGTGATCACACATCTTCATCAGGATCACTGTCAGACGGAATTGGTGAAAAAAATTGATAATCCCTCTTTCCGCTGGGTTGTTTCATGCCGTTTTGCGGAGGAATTCCACCACCAATACGGAGTCGCTTTTGAGAATATGATTATTCTCAATAACGGAGAAAGTACCGTTTTGCACGACATCAAAATAACGGCGGAACGCGGATATCACAAGGAAGCCGGCAAGCCTGAATTTCCCTCTTGTTCCTACAATATTGAACTGCCGGATGGTGTAAAAATTTTCATGCCCGGTGATGTTCGTGAATTCGATGCGGAAATCCCGGATATGTGCCCCGTTGATTATACTTTCGGTCATGTCTTTCTCGGTCGGGAAGATGCAGAGGGTGATGAGTTTTCCAAACTGCATGATTTTGCAGATTTTATCACACGGCGCAAAACCGGTTCGGTGATCTTGGCTCATTTATATGAACTTGCCCGATTATCGCGGGATTTGTGGACGCACCGTCATGCCGCCATGGCAGAAGTTGAAATCAAGAAAAAAGCCCCTTCCGTAAAAGTTTATGCCCCCTATTTCGGTGACTCTTTACCTTTGTGTGGAAAAGCCGGAAAATAATCGTACTGCTGAAGCAGAATTTTTTGTAAAAAAAATACGGGTCGAAACATCTCTAACAAAAAGTGTTTCGGCCCACATTCCGTTTTTATGACTTGATAAAAAGTACAGATGATCAAACAGTCATCAGTTCTTTTTCTTTGTCAGCAGCCAAAGTGTCGATATCTTTGATTGCGCTGTCAGTCATTTTCTGGATTTTATCCAACAGATTCTTCAAATCATCTTCTGTGATTTCGCCGCCTTTCTGGGCTTTCTTGGCGATTTCATTACCGTCACGGCGAACATTACGGATAGAAACTTTACCTTCTTCTGCGCGGCTCTTGACCTGCTTGGAAAGCTGAGTACGGCGTTCTGCACTCAGGGGCGGTACAGGCAGACGGATCACTTTACCATCGTTGACCGGGGAAATACCCACATCGGAATTGATGATTGCTTTTTCGATTGCAGACATTGCACCTTTATCCCACGGCTGAATGCAAATAGTTCTTGCATCCGGCGTGGAAATACCGACTAGGTCACGCATACGGGTCTGTGTTCCATAGTAATCGACCATGATGTTTTCCACGATGGCACCGGAGGCTTTACCGGTACGGATCGCAGCAAAATCAGTTGTCATGGCACTGATTGCCTTTTTCATCTGGTCATCCAGCTTGGCAGGAAGATCGGTCATTACGCTCATGATTGTTCTCCATTCTTGTTGATTTATATGTTTTTTAAGAAATAGTATACTCTAACATTCAAACTATACTGCTTTTTCTGCAATAATCAAATCCGCAGAACAAAAAAATCTGCTTTTTTTTGCTGCATTGCGGATTTTTCAGGGTCATACCGGCTTCAATTGGTCTATGATCGCACGGAAATCATCCGGCAGAGGGGCTTCAAAACTCATTTTCTCTCCCGTCACCGGATGGGGAAATGCCAACTGCCAAGCATGCAACATCTGCCGTTTCGCCGGACAGGAACGCCCGCGATTGTATAATTTATCCCCGATCAGCGGATAACCCGCGTGGGACATATGAACACGGATCTGATGGGTGCGCCCCGTATACAAACGCACTTGCAGCAAAGACACCGGGATCCCTTCCCATACCCCTTGACGCAATGTCCGGTAGGATGTGATCGCTTCCCGTCCGTTGGGATCGTGATCCCGGAGAACCATCATCTTCTGCCGGTCATTGGGGTTGCGCCCGATATTGGATTTGAGAACCGCAGCATGGGGCAGCGGCTTGCCGTATACAATCGCAAGATACGTTTTTTCCACTTCCCGATTGGCAAAGGAACGGGAAATTTTCCACAACGTTTTCGGTGTTCGTGCAATGCAGAGACAACCGGTGGTATCTTTATCCAGACGGTGTACGATCCCCGGACGCATGGGATTGGGAAACTCCGTTCCCGCCATCTCTGCATCCAATCCCAACACCGCATTGACCACGGTCCCGGAATGATTCCCCACGCCGGGGTGAACCACCATATCTGCCGGTTTGTTGATCACGATAAAGGCTTCATCTTTATACAGCACATCCAACGGAATATTTTCCGCTTCCGCACGTACCGGAATGACTTGTGCCGGAGTATCAATCACGATCCGATCGCCGTCCGCCATGTAAAAACGGGGCAGACGGCAAATTTGACCGTTGACCAATGTATGTCCGTCTTTGATAAAATTCTGCGCCCGGACACGGGAAATATCCCCGATCAGACGGGTTATAACAATATCCAGCCGTTCCCCGGCATATTCCGGCGGAACGATCAGATCATAATGTTCCTGTTCCTTATTTTCTACGGTAAAATCCGTTTCTTCCATCATCAGTTCATCTTCGTTCATCGTCATTATTCCTTTGAAACGTTACCGTTTTTTTTGCAAAAATGGGTAAAAAAGAAAAATAATAAAATCCCCAGCGGAAGCATCAGAAACAATGCCACATTCTGGGATGGCGTCATGCCGAGAAAAGAATCTTTATGATCCCCACGGAAAAATTCCAGAATAAAACGGATCACAGCATAAATCGCAATATACAATGCAGAAACCCTGCCCGGTTTATCATTTTTATTCATAAACAGAATCAACCCGGCACACAACAGTATATTCAAAACAAATTCATAAATCTGGACCGGATACAGCGGCAGAGAGTTCATATTGTTCAAAAGATCAGGATAACGTCCCGCAGGCGCACTCCCCGCCGGATACACCACCGCTCCGGGAAAGCCTTTTGCCGCCACTTTTCCGAAACAGCATCCTTGCATAAAACAGCCGATACGCCCGAACGCATGACCGCATACCACGCCCAATCCGGTCATATCCAGAATCAGAAGCGGAGAAATTTTCTTTAATTTGCCATATACACACATGGTCGTGAAAGCACAGATAAAACCGCCATAAAAAACCAGTCCGCCTTCATCAATACGGAATACTTTCCAGAATGGATGACCGGCAAAATTTTTATCCCAGAATTGCACCACATAAAATATCCGGGCACCGAGAATACCGGTAAAAATAGATAACATTGCCACATCAATGATTTGATCTTTGGTCATTTTAGCATAATCACGTTTCCAAAGCATCAAACCGGTCGCAATCAGAAAACCAAGTGCAATACAAACACCGTACCAATGGATCGGTTTGGAGCCGATCGTAAATGCAATTTGATTCATAAATCACCTTTCTTTTCAGAAAATACACAGTAAAACTTAATATTGATAATATACCATATTTCTGCAGAAAAGCAAATAAATCCCCCTCCTCTTTTCCCGTTTTTATTTGTCAAATTTCAACAAATAATCCTCATTCCCGTATACCCCTATTTTGTTTTTGATCCAAAAATCCACATAAGACGAACTTTCCATTCCCGTTTCCGGAGCAGCATGTCCATCAACAAATACCGTATTCGCCTTTTTTTTGTGACGGAAATGAGTCGATGGCGTGGGATTCCAGCCGATTGCTGTTTCCGGCTCCAATACATGATATTCGATCAATTTGCCATTCACACTGTAATTCGCAGTAAAAACAGAATCGGCAAACATCACGGTTTTAGAAGGCTTTCTAACCATACTCAATTTCGTGGAAATCCGGCCATCCCTATTCCCATTCCATTGGGCAGAACCGAGGTAAAAATAATTGTAGCCGTATCCGCCGCACCCTTTTTCAAAATTTTCACTGGATTCACGATCAATAAAATTTGCCAGGGAAGGACATTCTTTGACTTTGCCCTCTTTCCCCAGAAAAGGTGCCAATGGTGACCGCGCCGGATCCCATGGATCGGATGCACTGTCCCGTTCTCCGCACCAACGTTTTTTATTCGGGTACGCTTCTGCATCTTCTCCGGCAAGAACAAAATATTCGTTGTAATGATCGGTGTAAGAAAGGGTGGCAAGCCCCAATTGTTTTACATTGCTGACACATCGTGCCGCATTGCCGCTTTCTTTGGCGGCAGCAAGAGCAGGAAGTAACATTCCCGCAAGAATAGCGATAATCGCTATCACGACAAGCAGTTCAATGAGTGTAAACTGCAAACACTTTGATTTGTTTTTTGATTTCATAAAAAAATTTGTTTCGATTGTGTTACGCGCACAATGGACAGAATCTTTCACGCTGTTCCGTCCGTAAAATCGAATGATGCCGGGATCTGACTTCCGGATAGATACCATATCCTTCCGGTCACAGTTGCGCGACAGCTCATGATTTACACATGATTCACCTTGTCACATCATTCCCATAATATTATTTTTTTGTTCCGGGGCACCTCCTGCTGTTTATTTTGTGTATAATCCCAACCGGTCACGCAGCCAGGTACGCATCATGCGTTCCTTCCCCGTTCCCTTGAAATTGCCATCCGGCGATTCCAGTACGATCCGCTCCCCTTTCAATGCCCGCAAAACCGGATATACAACAGACGGCATTGCCGTTTCATTGGTATAGTTGACCGTCAGCAAAACCGGAATACGGATCCGGGCAGCATGGAAAATACCATCAAATAAACGTTGTTCTTCTGTATATTTCTGGAATTCAGGCAAGCCACCGAATACCGGAGAAACACCATCCAGTTTGCAATACCCCGGACTGCCGATTATTGCCGCCGAAAATAAATCGGAAAGATGACACAGATACAACCCGAAATCGCCACCTTGTCCGACACCCGCCCAGACGATGCGCCGCGGATCAATACAATGCAATGCCGCAACCGATTCCGTCAAACGCAGACACCCGAGAATGGCCCGGAGCAAATAAGAACGTTCCGGATGTTCCATCCCGGACATATAATAGTGGTAATTATTGTTTTTCTCGCAAAATGTTTCATAATTCCGTTTCCGGTCCGCAACACTGTTGACCTGCTCAAAATCATGCACATTCAAACATAATGTACAGACCGGATCCTGCCAGATACCAAGAAATTCACGGTGCGTCCACATGCTTGCCGCATTAAAGCCGGGACCGTAATCCCCCAAAGTCACAACCAGCGGAACCGGCACATAAATCTTTTTCGGAATACTCAAATAACCATAGATCCGGCTGCCATTGATATTCGACGCAGATACCCGGTAAAAATCAAAATCATGAATCGCCATCACAGGCTCCGGCGTCATTTTGAAATCCGCCGGAATCTGCCGCAAACCGGAAACCGCATTTTCCCAGAATACACTGAAATCCTCCCGTTCCGGATGTATACACGGAATCTGTTCCGGATCAAAAGCAGCAATACATTGCACCGTTTTATCGGTTCCGGATGCCGCAGTAACTGCACAACGGAGAAAACCCGGCTTTTGCAGCGCATAATTCAGTTCCGTCGCAACGTCTTTCTGAAGTGCAAGCTGATGACGGGAAAGCACCTGACGATCATCCCCCATCAGGACAGCATCAACCGTCATATCACACGGCGCAGAAATGCGGAATACAGCATCTTCCCCGACTCCGTACCGGTGCGACGGACGGTCAATTGTAACAACAGGCAAATCAGACATCATCAAACTTTCTCTGCATAAATTATACGAAAATCAATATGAAGGTATAATATAGCTCCCGGGGGCAATTTTTCAAGAATCACCATGTTTTTTTTCAAAAAAAATCAATTTTGCATTTGTATTTTTTTATTTAGAGATTATCTTTCTTTAATTCAACTGCAACAAATAAAAATACAGGACATCAAACCATGAAAAAAAATCAACTTGCTGCTCAACTCTATACGTTGAGAGAATATCTTACCAATCCCGCTGATATCGCCGACACACTGAAAAAAGTCAGAAAGATCGGATACGAAGTCATTCAGGTCTCCGGCATGGGCCCCATCGCCGAAGAAGAATTGCTCAAAATTGCACAAGGGGAAGGGCTTACCATCTGCGCAACCCACGACTCCGGAGCAAAGATTCTTGATGAAACAGATGCCATCATCGAACGTCTTGAAAAACTCAATTGCAAATATACCGCGTACCCCTATCCCCATGTACAATACTAACATACGGCGGATATGTGGATTTTGCAAAAAAATTGAACGCCGCCGCTGAAAAATTTGCAGCCGCCGGAAAATGCCTTTGCTATCATAACCATGCTATCGAATTCCAGAAATTTGACGGCATAACAATGCTGGATATCATTTACGATAACGCCCCGGCACTTCAGGCGGAAATCGATACGTTCTGGGTGCAGTCCGGCGGTGCAAATCCTGTCGATTGGATCAAGAAAGTCAGTGGCAGATCTCCCCTGCTCCACCTGAAAGAATATGCCATCCAGGGCAATGACCGCATTATGGAAGCTGTCGGCAAAGGTAATCTGGATTGGGATTCCATCATTGCGGCAGGCGAAGATGCCGGTGTGGAATACTTCATTGTGGAACAGGATAATTGCAATGGCATCTCTCCCTTTGAATGTCTCAAACAGAGCTATAACTTCATTATGGAACGTTATGTAAAATAATAATTCCGGATATTTTCGCTGTAACGTAATACGGGCTTGCATTGATCTTCTGACAATGCAAGTCCGGTATTTTTTTGGTTCTTCGACGGTTTGTGCCAGAACTGAGCAGAAAATAGAAGAAAATTGAAAGACGGATTTGAAAAAGTCCGATGGCGCACATAAAACTAATCTGTCCGTAAATGCAGAGATAAATCTAAAACCAGTGCCAACGGCACGG
>JAFVSW010000250.1 GCA_017503545.1 Lentisphaeria bacterium
AGAGCACTTGGATTATTTTCTAACTTAATTTCAAAATTTGTAAAACAGTGAAAGTTATCTATATAAACTCGTTTGATCATAATGATGAGCCTCCGTTGAAATATATTCTCATTGTTAATTCCTTTTATTTTCATCACCGCTTTTCAGGCACGACTTCAAGCCAGTAGTTGTTTGGGTCGGAGACAAAATAGATGCCCATTTCGGGGTTTTCGTAGCAAATGCAGCCCATTTCGGCATGGCGTTTGTGGGCACCTTCGTAATCATCGACCTTGAAAGCCAAGTGAAATTCGTTATCGCCGAGATCGTAGGGACGATCCATTTCCCGCAGCCAGGTAAGTTCCAGCTGGTGGGTTGAATTGCCGTCTTCCAGATATACAATGATAAAGCTGCCGTCTTTAGCGTTGATGCGGCGTACTTCGTGCATATCAAAAGCATCCTGATAAAATTTGATGCTCTTGTCAAGATCAAAAACATTAAGATTGTTGTGAACCATCCTGAATTTCATTTGGCTGCCTCCTGTTGAATATCTTTGTTACAACAATAATATATAACGCAACCCCCAAAAAAACAAACGCCAAAAAGTAAAATCTCATTATAATTGCTATTATTTCATACTGCTCCTGTCCCTGAGGATGACAGTACCGGATGTTTTGGGCATCCGGTACGTCATCGTTTTTGATCACTGCTTTAAGCCGATGTTATGAGAATGGCCCCCAAAATCCTTCAGTCGCATTGCTCAACGCCTCATGATATCCGGTTGAGAACCCTCGTTCATTGCCGACTTGGTATCCAGCTTCCCAACCAGCTTGATAAGTCTTTTCACTTCCCCATACCGGATCAATAGCATCAGTAAGAATCAATATGCCAGAAAGCGGATCATATTGGGCGGCGAAAACGAGATCCTTAATAGAGTGGATTTCCATGTGTTTAAGCAAGACTTCGGCTTTTTTTGTGAGTTTGACGGTTTTCTTTTTCATTTTTTTACCTTTCTTGGGTTTAATTATACCGGTTTTGACTCATTCATACCCGGCGTTTTCACGTTCTTATTTTCAGCAACTCTTTTGTGGAGGCAGTTTTACTATGCGATAGCCATTGAGCATCCTGTAATCCAATTGCCGTATCTTGATAATGCGTGTCAGAGATTTGCCAAATCGCACATCATCGTTTTTGATTTCAAGCATATCTCGAAGGCGTTTGGGGCTGTATTCTTCCCAGAGGTCTTTATCGCTCTCCCAATCGAAGGATTCCTCAATCAGTTCCTGATAGACCAATGGAGTTTGAAACTTGCGGTTACGCAGAGCTAACTGCTGCTGTTCGCCGGCATTCAATCGGAATGCTTGTGGGGATTCTTCCCATAGTCCTTTGACTTGAGCCCAGAGTTGCCACACTTCCTTGTGCAGCTCCCGTAAGGCAGCCAAATCAACTTTAGTTATGGGGAACACCCACCAGCGGCGGTTTTCACCATCGTACAGAAACTCCTCATTGTTGACGGTTGCACAGAAAGAGCTCTTTCGGGGGTATTTGATTTCGTGCCGTTCATACTCCCGGCGATCACGGTCTTCATTCTGCGTGATAAATGCCTTCAAGTTGGTTTGCTTCTTTTTGGTGGTGTAATCACATTCACCAATTTCGCAGATCCATCTTGAAGTAGCCCGCCTGATGGAGTCCTTGTTTTCAAGGTCAATAGTGGCTCCTTCATAGAACCACGCAATTTCAGGCACAAGAGACCGGAAGAATGAGGTTTTGCCGATGCCTTCGGGTCCTTGCAATGTGAGGACTCCTTCAGCACCGTATTGGCTGTGGTCGTTATATAGCATAGCGATACATTGGATCAGCCATTTACGGATCAAACTCCGGGCAAAATCATCCAGCGGAGATAAGGTATTGCACAGGCGTTCTATCCGGTCCACCCCATCCCATTTTACAAGCTCAAGCTTCTCTTTGATCGGATTATAGACGTTATCAGCTCCAATCTTATGGAGATGCCGCACCACCTGACCGTGGTCAGTTCCAGAGTATTTTCGATGTAAAAAGGCTCTTAGCTCATCAGCCAACACCTCGATTTCATCAACGCCTCCAACCTTTTTGATCCACTTGAACCCACTTATTTCAAACCCGTGGGACATTTCATTGAACCTGATCTGTCCCCAGTATTGCGGCTTTGCAATAAGTTCTTGAATATGATGGTAACGCAAAAGCGGTTTACCATCTTTTTTATCATCGTGAGCCTTCGGGATTGCTTCTAATGGGGCAATCGCAATTTGAGCTGCCCATTGTTCATAGGTCATGTACTCTTTATTGACTATGACAGGATATTGCCGTTTTTCACCACGTTTGGCAAAGGGGAAACGGCACCATCGACTGAGCGATTTGCATGCCTTGTCAGGTTTAAGTCCATTCGCTTCTGCATATTCATAGAGCTTCAGCATGCGTTCAGTATATTCTTCGGCATTGCTTGCCCCGATATGGACGAACGCATGAATACTCTTACCGCCGGAGTAAACGGCAGCAAAAAGCGGCAGCTTCAACTCCATAAAAAGAGTATATTGCTCATCAAGTGACTGCTCATCAGATTCTATCAGTCCCCATTCATAAGAGCTGATCATATCATTACGTATTGAAGCATGCTGATTTGGCTCAAGACCGGCAACTTCATTCAGCAGCCAAAAGAGTCCATCTTCGCATGGTTCCTGATAGACCACCTGAATCAACATCTCTTCTGTTTGGGTTGAATCTCCAAAGCCGGCAAGAAACCCCTCTGTGTTGATCTTCTCTTTTGTACTATGAGCAAACATCATCAAGCCATCCGGATGAATAGTCTGAATAACAGAAACAGCATCATCAATAGCTGTTTTGAATTTAAACTCCGGCATTGTAAGCTGAGAAATTTTCAGCATTGATTTAGTCGCTTGCTTTGAACTTTGCTTTTCTGAAGTAGTTGAATTGTACTTGCCAGCTATTGCCCGAAGTCTTCGTATTGCCTCATCACGTGACTCTGTTGGTTCTATCGACCACGCATTGCGGCAGTCTTGCTCATCCTTGTATTTTTCAGGATCTTGCATAGACCACTGATGAAACTCCTCAAAAGAGCCTCCGGCAGCTTTATGCAGTCCGGCAATACCGAGCCAGTCATTACGTTTTTGATAATCGAAAATTGAAATTTGGTTCAAATAGTTCATTTTTTTACCTTTCTATATTTTTTACTATTTGTCACAGAATGAATCAGATCAAATCTTTAAAGCAATGATTTTATTTTTTATGGACTCATTTTTTACCTCCTTTTTTGGTATTTTCCTACCTATGTATGCAGTGAATCCAAAAAAAAGAGGTGTTTTTTTGCTGTTTTTAAGGCTCTTATTGTAGATTTTATTATTGAGTTCATCCATATAACACATTGAAACACAGAATGATAAAAATATTTTAAGTTTTTATTTTTTTCGCTCGTCAAAAGCATAAAAAAGTGGCGTTCAGTGGTGATTTTTTGGGAAAATGAGAACCTTTTAAACAAGCCTATACTTTTATTTTTTTTATTTTTGATAAATCAAGTTTTTCCCCACTTCACCACTTATTAGAGAGAGCAAGACGACTCTGGCAAGGGGAGCTCCCCTGGTCCCCTTTTTTTGGCGGGGGCGGATGATGGTTTGATGTTATAATTCAATCAATATAGAAAAAACAAACAACAGGAGAGTGACAATGAGAACCACCAATTGGCATGATTTATCAATTTATGTTGGTAAGATAGTTGAATCTATCAATGAGATTTACGAGCCTCACCGGGAGATGATGAAATTTTTGAAAGAGTTGGAGAGTGTCTGCAAATTCTTGCATAAACATGGCAAGGAGTTGCCGCTTGATGTTCATAAACAAATGAAAAGGGCGATATTAAAAGATATTGAAAACGAATACTGGATTTATGCCGGAGCAATCCTGAATCGGCATCCTGACCGGGGACCTATGGATTTTGTTGATAAGAACAAAAAACGCTCTCTATCGGCACGAAAGAGGTAATAGAGAGGATTTGGGAAAGCAAAAGGGACTGCAAAGAACAATCAACGCTCTTTGCAGTCATTTTTGTGTTACCGATGTTATTATTCAGGGCGGCGTCTCAATTCGACATGGTCATAATAGTTGATCCAGGCTTCGGGATACATCAAGCGGTCTTCCGGAGCAAGTTTGCGAAACTCAATGCCGTTGAACTCTGTCCCGTTGATAAAGTGCTGAACGGTCTTGATCGTCTTGCCCATGGCAAATTGTGTATAGATTATGGAAATACCTGTTTCGGCATCGTCATCATCTATGAATTCGATCAACGATTGCGTTACTTGCCAGTTGGTCATGGCAAGCCGGGTACAGAGAAATATAGCAAGCAAATCCTCGCCGTTCTGCGGTAATTTATAGATCAGCTCCACCAACTCATAAATGTGAGTGGTTTCCCGGATCGCCCGCAAATAGCAAGTTTTCCAGTAGCGTTCCTTGTAACGCCATGACGGCTCATCATTGCAGAACAGTATCGCTTCGATTCTTTCATTATCGAATTTGTCAGCAGGAACTTTTTTCAGCCATTTAATGACCAATTCTTTGATTTTTGCCAATTCTTCAGCATTGGCAGCACGTTCTTCCGGCGTAAGATAACCATACTTCATAAACAACAAACCTTTTTGTTACGAATGCCCCCATTGGCACTCTGATATTATATGAAGCTAATCGGAAAAATCTTAAAATAGTTTTCCTTGAGCCCCAAGCACGGCACCTACTGCGCTATTGACCAGAGTAAGAGAAAGCCCAATTACGTTAAGGGTGATTCCCACGGTATATTTGCGGCGTATACCAAGAATTAATCCAACAATAGTTACTGGAAATCCAATCAAGGGTATTAACCATACAATGCATCCAATGATACCCAGTACAAACGAAGCAGTACTTTTTTGTGGACGATTTTCTTCGATTGTTATATTTGTGGTTCCCGAAATAGTGCCGGGATGAGTTATAAGTTGTGATGGCGGCGGTATCGTTATCACCTGCTGACAAAACGGACATTGAGCCTGCTGTCCGATCCATTCAGCTTCGATTTCAAACGTTTCTTGGCACAAGGGACATTGACTTTTTTGCATTTTTTTCTTTCGTTGTTGATTATAAATTAAAAATAATTATCCAAAATATCCATGCGATAATGGATGTTACAAATAAGCCACCGTATTGAAAAATAAAGGTGTCATGCTTATGATGTTCATTAGTGACAGCAAGTACTATAAAACATATCAAGTACATCAGTCCTAATATAGGCAGGAGAAAAGAGCAACCTGCCAAAAGCAACACCATCCCAATACCATATTGCCCGTTTTTTGCAGCTTTTATACCGCAAATTCGCTCTGTTATCGTGATAGATTTCTTGTTACCAGATATATTATTGTTTCCCGTTGGTATATTTTTTTGACAGAATCGGCAAAACACTGCACCTTTTTTAATGATTTTGCCGCAAAGAGGGCATGTTTTTTCATCAGAATTAAGCAAAACAGGAGTCGGCTTAGGTTTATTGGGAAGTGCCGTAATATGGGGGATAATAATATTTTTTTGGCAATACGGACATTCTGATTCCATCCCCCGCCACTCATCTTCACCGGAAAGCAGATTGCCGCATTGCGGACAGTTAAAGTTAAAAGTTGCCATGATGTATCTCCTGATAGTTGTTAAATTATAAAATCGGGATCGCTTTAGATTGCTGCGATTTCAAAAACTCGTAAACATCCATCATTTTATCAATATATTCCTGCTGAATTGCATTGAGTTTCAGAAAAATTCGTTCGTCGGAACCGTTGATTTCCTTTTTGATTTGAATGCCCTTAAACATATTTCGTCCTCCCCGGGTCGGCAAAGAAAGATATAGAATGTTTTTACCGTCGATTAATTCTTTGCGTTTTTCCAAATCCGCTTTGGAAAAATTCATTCCCCCACCGTTTTTATCTACAAATTTTACAGACTGAATATCGTTGTCATTGACAGCCAGAGAAATTCTCATACTTTTGCCGTCTGCATTATCAATGACATCATACCATACAGCATAGGCGATACCGTTTTGGCGATTGATTGGCATATTGCTGGGGTAATACGATACGGTATTTTGATTACGGTTGATAGTAACTCCGTCAAATGGGAAATAATGGTGCTTGATATTTATTTTTTTGCATTTGTCATATGCGGATTCATTATGCTGATTTTTAGCCTTCGGATTTACTCCACTGCGAATAAAAAAATTGTATAGATCGATATTGTCAGGATGAAATTCTGCAACATAATGGCATAATGTGTTCCCATTTTTATCGCAAACATTTAGTTTGGCTCCGTTCGAAATCAATTTTTTTATTTTGTTAATATTACTTGAAAACAACGGCGTTCTTCCATTGTGATCTGTATAGTTTATATTGGCTTTATACCGAATCAGTAAATCTATAATTTCCGGAGATGCAGTGTAAAAAATAGGAGTTCTTCCATCGCAATCAGCATAATTTGGATTAGCTCCGTTTTTTAACAGAAATTCAACAATTTCTGGATTTTTCAACTGAAAATGCAATGCAGTATCTCCACCAGAGCGGATCGTGATAATCGAATTATTATACTTTACAGGTGTTTGATAATTTATTTCTGCACCGGCAAGTAAAAGCACCTCTGCGATTTCTCTTGTTTTGCAGTAAAACAATGGCGGTTTCAATTCTTCGTATATGTGCTTTTGCATAAATCCACGGGTCACTATTGAAATCACTGTCATTGTGTCGGTAGTTTCGCAAATTTTCCGGTGATTTTCCCGATACCATGTTTCCAAAACCTTTTCAATTGTCTTTGTGCTGTTGGTGAGTTCCAGTATGTCCAGTGCGTTACGCCCATACGCATCTTTGGCAAAGAGAGATGCACCTTCTTTAAGAGCTTCATCAAATGCAATAATATCTCTTGCTGAAGCCGCCTTCAATAATTTACGGTTAACAGCATTATCTTCGGCATTGTGTTTGTAAAAATAATGACATTTTTCTCTCAAAGACATTTTATCTGTATTTACATGTTTCTTTGGGGATTTTGCAGTATTTTCCGTAGGCTCAGGAGCTTTTGTCAAAGAAACATCTTCCGTAAAACCGCTAAAGTGCGTACAATCCACGTTTTGTCCCAGATGTCCAATTGTGTGAACATTACGGTGTGTTGACTTCAGCGATGACATCATATTTACATCAACAAATCCATCATTTCCGAGTAAAATGCCCAACATATTCCCCGAGTTTTTTGGAATATATTTACACAATATGATATTGGCACATTCAAACTCTGTTTTAGGGTTCAAAAGTGAATTAATTTTTGTAATGTTGATATTCAATTTGTATTGTTTGTCGGCTGATAAAAATGTAAAACTACCTTCATTCTTGAAATCATAATTTTTCAAATTAGATAAAGCAATGTTTTTTACTTGATCATCATTCACACTGCCTGTGTTGAATCCCTTTTTTACAAAGTCTTCAATGAGCGTTTTAAACAAATTCTTATCGATAATATGCGTGTCGATCACACAAACTTTATTGCTGTCATTGACCGCAAGGGAAGGAGTTGAGACGATCGCAGTTTCATCTTTTCCGCCAATATATATGTCAGGAACAACAGATGCCTTAAAAACGGCTTTCTCAAATAAAAATTTTCGGTTGTAGTTTTCAGATATATTAAAACAGTGAAAATAGTCAGGAAAGACATATCCGCCATTCGGATTTTTATTTGTGACATGTTGTCCGAGGTTCACTCCGATTATCTCTTCAAGTAAAAAAGTTGGTTTACTGAAATCCAACAGAAAAAAAGAAAGTAAGGAAAGTGCAAGAAGGAAAAACGCAACAACTACTGTCAGAACTATTTTCTTTTTTTTATTTTTGTAGGAGGGGGTGTGATTAGGGATAATAATATTTTTTTGGCAATACGGACATTCTGTTTCCATGCCCCGCCATTCGTCTTCACCTGAAAGCAGATTACCGCATTCCGGACAGTTAAAGTTAAAAGTTGCCATGATGTATCTCCTGATAGTTATGTTAAGTTTGTTTTTATCAGGAATGGCTCAAAAAAAGAGGTGCACCCCTGATCTGTATACCCTTGCACACCTACCACAGCGTTCACAGCAATACAAGCCCAGAAATGCACCGTGTAAAAAACACGGCACAAATCTTCCGTACTTGCTGTGATTTGGGCTTGTTGACAAGGTGGTAGTTTGCAAGGGTAGCCCAAAAAATTTATGCTTTAATTTGTTGTTTTATCTTATTGTTTGCGTGTTACCTCCGTTAATTTTACGAAACACGATTTAATTTACATCGGCTCAAGCAAAAAAGCAAGCAATTTTACATGTTTTTACCAATAAAAAATACGATCATTTATAAATTCTCCAATCCAGCGGGGCATCGCCCCATGGCGATGATCCCGCTGGATACGCTGATCTGCGAAATCAAACTCGCTACCAGATTATCCGCAAAATTCAACAAGTCCGTAATCCCGCCTTTCACGCACCAGACCTTCACGTCCGCACTTTTCAATTTCTGTACCACGTGACTTTCAAGATAGCTCGCAGTCAGCGGTCGCATCAGTCTTGTAAAGTCATCCAGCAGTACGAAATCAACATTTTTCAGCACTCCAAGCACCTGCGCCAGCCCTTTACGGTACTTATGCGTTTTAAGATAGGTACTGTTTACCCAGCTCTTATAGGCGTCATCCACAGCTGCCAACGCCAGTGCTTCGGTGGTATCAGGGTACGTTTTACCGGAGATGTTAAACTTCCAAGTTATTGTTCTTTATTGATTTATACCTCCGTTAACTGGTAGTATTTCCTGTTTTCGCCAGTCCCATTCGTGATTTTTTGATTCTTTCCACGCTCCGGGTTTGGGGTTGCAGCCTACGGTTACGATGTTCATGTTTGAATCGTCGTAAATTTCCTGTTCCCGGGTATCGCCTTTGTAAAAACTTTTGTAGTAATACTTGATGTAAGCCTTGCTGCCTTTGAGCGATAGTGACCAGTCTGGAAGCAGACGTGAGGCACATTTGGCAATGCGTTCCAGAATGATTGTACGGTCATTATTCAGGATGATTTCGACGTGGTAACCGAAAATATTGATCCGCTTGATGATCTGTTGAGCATACTTTTTATAAAGGTTGCAATCGAAAAATTTGAGTTGCAGCTGATACAGCAACGCTTGCAGTTCCTCTTTTTGAGCTTGAGGATCTATCGTAGAAAGGGCTGTCAGCTCCATAATTTCTCTCTGCACCTTTTCCCGGTCTTGTTTGAGCTGATTTGAATTTTTTTCAAATGTTTCCGCTTCAATGCTGTCCCGGTAGAACAAATCAGCAAACTTCTTTTCTTTGTCGGCAATACGCTGTTTTTCCAGTTCCAGTTTGGCAATTTTATCCTGAATACGCTTATAACTGCTCAACTTCCGGCGTTCCTCCAAGATGGCATAAACCACCAATGCCATCAATGATTCGTGCAAACCGGTGTTGTAAAGCTGATCCGGGATCAGAGGCTTTTTCAAACTCTCTGCGGTAACCGGATGTCTGGTTCCCAGCTTGGGATGCCAGTTATACCGGAAAGGGTACATATAACGGATATGACTGCTGCCGCACTCTTTCCGGTAATCCCGGTAAACGTTGCGGGTACAAGTAAAATAATAGACCCGCATTTCATTTTCCAATGGCGGCATACCAAGGCAAGATGCTACTTGCATCCGGTTGCCACAATAACCGCAGTAGCACAAGCCGGTAAAGGCATAGACGTTTTTGCGGTCGTGGTTATGAATCCGTTTGTTGCTTAAGCGTTTCTGCATCTGGTTGAATTGATCGAGCGTTATGATCGGTATGTGTCCGAAACATTTTGATTCAATCAGCTCTCCACGGCTGTTGTAGGCATATCCGGCATACTCCGGACGAGTGTAAATAACTTTCAAAGTATCATAATAGAGGTCTTTGAAATTATACTTTGCACTGAGCCGACGGCAAATCTCCATATAAGAAATATTGGCGATACCGAGCTCAAAGGCATCCCGGATCAATGCCGCTTCTTCCGGTACGATTTCATATTTGTGCTTGCCAACGTGCTTGTAGCCCCGTAATTTACTGCCGGATGGGCGATAGCCTTCATTTTTCAGTCTCTGCAAAGATGCCTTGCTTTTCATCCGCTGATTTTCCAGCTGCATAGCATTCAAACTTGAAAGCAGATTTGTCAAAATGTTATCATAGCCGCTTGCCGGATCTTTCTCGCCATCTTTTACGCATAGCAGTTTGATCTTGGCTGAAACCAAAATCTGATTGATAAAGACCCCTAAATAGCTGTTTGCCAAAGGACGCATCAATCTTGTGTAATCATCTACAATCAGGTAATTGATCCCGGAGCGATTTGATAAAGCTTCTCCCAATCCGGTACGGGACTTCAATTTCTGGGTACTGGTTGATTGCGCCCACACTTGCAAGGCATGATCTTTTGCCGCAAAAATCTCCGCCTCCAGCATAGCCGGGTAGAACTTGCCGGATATATTCAAGTCCTTATATATCCCGACAACTGTAATTCCCCGTTCTTTTGCCAGCTTCTGACAATTTTCAATTTGAATATCTACACTGAGTGATTGATCTTCATCTCCGGATGACTGACGGGCATAAATAACTGCCTGTGACTTCTTTTGCATAATGCTCCCTTTCGTTTTTGGATGGCTTTTATTGCTTCGGCAACACGCCTTTTTCGCCCATTTCTTTATTTATATGAAGCGGCTCCAAAAAATCCGGGATTTTTTATTTTTTTTGATGGATAGGGCAAAAAAATCCCCTGATTGCGTTTTTGATGCAATCAGGGAGCGAAATTCAGTCAGGAGAAAATAAAAAAGTATGGTTTTAATAAATCACAACAATCTAATTGACAATCAAGTGGGTAATTATTCGTTTAGGCTGCACAGCCGTTTGGGTCGGTGACAAAATAGATGCCCATTTCGGGGTTTTCGTAGCAGATACAGCCCATTTCTGCATGGCGTTTGTGGGCTCCTTCGTAGTCATCGACCTTGAATGCAAGGTGAAATTCATTATCGCCGAGGTCGTAGGGGCGGTCCATTTCCCGCAGCCAGGTAAGTTCCAGCTGGTGGCTGCTGTTGCCATCTTCCAGATAAACGATGATGAAGCTGCCGTCTTTGGCATTGATTCGCCTTACTTCGTGCATGTCAAAGGCATCCTGATAAAATTTGATGCTTTTGTCAAGATCAAAAACATTAAGATTGTTGTGAACCATCCGGAATTTCATTTATCAGCCTCCTGTTGAATATCTTTGTTACGACAATAATATATAACGCCATACCATAAAAAACAAACGCCAAAAAGAAAAATCTCATTATAATCGCTGTTATTTCATACTGCCCCTATCCCGGGAGATGACAGTACCGGACGTCTTCTTGCATCCGGTACTGTCATTGCTCTGATTACGTTTTTCTCAAGAAGGGGGTGGATAAAGTGATATCCTTATATAGAGCTGATTTTCATGTATTTATGCATGATGTTTGATTCTTTTGTGAGTTTAACTGTTTGTTATTGTCTCATTTATTGTGAAATCAAAACTGCGGTGAATTGACAAAGTAAACGCACATCACTGTTTTGTCATGGTAAACGCACATCACTGTTTTGTCATAGTAAACGCACGCAGGGGTTAAAAACACCGTGCGTTTACTTTGACAATCGTCATCTGTGTAAAAATAACGGAAAAAAAAGAATTTGCTCTTGACTTTTACATAAATGGGAGTATTGTTTATGCAACAGCAAATATTTTAACAATTACGGGAGTCCTGTTCCATGAATACCCAACGTATGAATCGTACTGTTTCCTCCGTCCGTTCCGGCTTTAACCTCATAGAGCTGCTCGTAAGTTCTACTGTCTCTTCATTGCGCTTTCGGTTCCGCTGTGACCAACGGGAGCAGCAAAACGTCCCGCTTTTCTTGAAAAGGGGAGAGGGGGAAAACCTCTTTCCCCGGGAAAAGAAGTTGTCCCCCTCTCCCATAAAACCTTTCACTTTGATCGAATTGCTCGTGGATACTTTCATCTCAACAATGCGTTTTTTCAAGCGCGGCGACAAACTGGAGCCGCAAAATACCCCGCTTTTTTTGAAAGAGAAAGGGGGCGCGGGGGAAAGGGAAAACTTTTTTTCTTGTGAAAAAAAGTTTTCCTTGTCCCCCGCACACTCCCATTTCACTTTGATAGAATTGCTGGTTGTTATTGCTATCATTGCGATACTTGCGGCGATTTTGCTGCCCGCTCTCCAGAGTGCCAGAGAACGGGGCAGGATCAGCAGCTGCAGTTCCAATTTGAAGCAGATCGGCAGTGCGCTGCTTATGTACGCCGATGACAATCAGGGTTACAGTGTCGCCTATCAGGGACCGGAGGGTATGTGGGAGACCTGGCACTGTGCGATTTCAAAATATGTCGGCTTGAACTTCTACTACGGGACCTACAAATATGCCAATGTCGGACCCTTTATCTGTCCGAGCGATAACATTGTGCGCAAAGATGCCTCCAAAACTCCGGCAAGTTACGGGATCAATGCCGGTGACAGCTGGAGCAATGCCGAGCTTATCGGTTTGACCCACAACAAAGTTTCCGTGAAGATCGGACAAATAACCAAACCCGCCAAATTCATGACCTTCATCGACCGTGCCAACCAGAACAATGTGATCGCCTACGGCGGTGAAGGACACAGTAACGTCGTCCGTGCTTCGCTGGAAAGTGTCAAAAACTTCCACGGTGCCAACAAAGCGAATTACGCCTGTCTGGACGGCGGCGTGAGAATGAGCAGTTACTTAAGCCGGGATGTGGCTTCTCAAGGCAAAGATGCCGACGGCTTCAAAATAACCAACATCAAATTCTGTTCAAAACAGAAATAAGGAAAAAAGGGATGACTTCATGAGAAAGTTCGTTCTGCTTTCTGCATTGCTCTATGCGTTGTCACTTTCCGGCAGTGTTGAACACAAAGGTAAAATACTCAATTCGGTGGTGATCGCCCCGGATGCCCCTCAGACGGTGACCTATGCCGCCGGAGAATTGATCGAATATGTCCGCAAAATCACCGGCACCCGGCTGAAACTTTACAAAGACGGTCAACTCCGCAAGGAACCTGCCATTTATCTCGGCAAAAGTCAAGCCGTTTCAGCCTTGAAAGTCGATGGGAAAAATCTCAAATCCGACGGCTATATCATCAGGAGCGTTGATGATGCGCTGGTCGTTCTGGGCAATGATTTTACCGGCAAGCTGCCGGTAGTGGGCTTCCGTGATCCGTGGAATCCCGGAACCGTGTGGAACAAAAAACTGAAAATCGGAGCTTTCGGTGATTCCGGAACCTTGAATGGTGTCTATCATCTGCTCCAGAAAAATTTCGGCATCCGCTGGTACGCCGATGGCGAACTGGGCGAGGTACTCCCGGAAAAAACCAAAAAACTGATCCTTCCCGAATTTGATCTGACTGTTGCGCCTGATTTTCATTACCGTTTCCTCCGCTTCACCCACATGGGGTACTCCAACGAAGGTGCCAAACTTTTCAAACGGCTCCGGCTCGGCGGCAGCAAACTCATGCAGATCAACCACAGCTTTTATGTACTGCGTTCTCTGGCTCAGGCGAACCCGGAATATTGCGCCATGATCAACGGCAAACGGGATGTTGCCGGAAAACTTTGCGGCGGCGGTGTCCATCTCTGTCTGACCAATCCGGATGTGATCAAAGCGTTTGCCGATTACATCAACAAATATTTTGACGCCCACCCGGAACAGACTGTATTTCCGGTATTCCCCGGCGACGGACTGCGCCGCTGCTGCGAATGTCCGAAGTGTTATCCGGAGGTTGACCGTTCCAAACCGGATGCCGGAAAATTCTCCTATCACATCTGGAAATTCGTCAACGCTGTTGCCAGGCAGGTGGCACCCCGTCACCCGGACAAATTTGTTGCCGGAGCTGCCTATCATGAATGCAGCGATGTCCCGCCCTTTCCGCTGGAAAAAAATGTTATCGTGCTGATTTGCAAAAAGCGTTCAGCTTATCTTGATCCAGCTTACAAAGCGGATGTCCGCCGCCGCCACGATATGTGGAACAAAGCGGCTCCCGGACGGTTGACCTTCTGGGATTATTATCTTGACAACCGGGTCCCCTGGGCAAATCTGCCGGTGGTATTCACCAAAACCATCGCTGAAGATCTCCGTTATATGAAGTCGATCGGAGCTTTCGGTGAATTTATCGAAAGTGCCATCCACAAGCACAAAGCTGCCTTCCCGGCGATGACCCATTTGAATATCTACGTCACCAGCCAGCTGTACTGGGATGTCAATCAGGATGTCGATGCCATGCTGGAAGAATATTTTACCCGGTTCTACGGTCCGGCTCAAAAAGAGATGCGGGAATTCTGGCTGACTGCCGAAAACCGGCGCAATGAGATCGGTGCCAAATTCATGCGTTCCCGCATCGGCTGGCTCGATTACACCCTGGCCCCCACGGAAGTTTTCCCGCCGGATGTAACCAAAAAAATGCTCCGGCTGCTGGATAAAGCCACCGCCAAAACCGCTAAAGATTCGATCTGCCGGAAGCGGGTCGAATGGGTCAAAAAGGAATTCAGTGTCGGTGCCAAAACCCTTATCGCACTGGCGAATTTGAAAACTCCGTCCATGACCATCGGCAAAGAATTTGCTCCGATGCAGGATTTTGTTTCCAAAAACGGTGAATACACCGATGTGAAAAGTTATGTCACCATGCGGGGAGATAACGGAAAACTCTACTTGCGCTTCATCTGCTTTGAACCCCGTATCAAAGAACTGGAACGTACATACAGCAAAAAAATATGGGCAAGAGACGGGATCGAAGTGTTCATCACTCAGGATAACAGCATCGGTACCGTCCGGGTCAATGATAAAAAATGCCGGCAGTTTTATTTCAATGTCGCCGGAGCCAAATGGGGTGCCTTGCGCGACGGAAAGCGCATTCTCGGCGGCAGAGATTTCGGTGCTGAAACTCAGGTGAAATTCTTTGACAATTATTGGCAGATGGATGTCTCCATCCCGCTGAAAGAGCTTGATCTGGATGGTAAAACTCCGTTCTATGTCAATTTTTACCGTTACCGTAATTTCGGTTCGGCGGCGGATAACAGCAACTTGAGTGCATGGGCTCCCACCGGACAGTTCCTCCATTACTGCATGGATAAATTTGCCACTGTCAAATGGGGCAAGGTGGAAAAACTTCAGGACAAAGTCATCACTCCCCAGGTCAATTCCGGAAGCCGGAAAGGTAAATTGTGGAATCCCGGCGGAGTCGGCGGCAAAAAAGCGATGGCGGGAAATGTGAACTCCACCAAACGCAACGATCTGCTCCTGCTGCACTTTGACTTGCGCTCAATGTTCGGCAAAAAGGTCAAAAAAGCGGTATTCCGCAGCACCTACGCGCTCTACGGGCAAAAACAGCCCCGGGAATACATCCTCGAAGCCATTGACAGCAACATCTCCATGCCGCACCCGCAGGACCTCACCAAACATGATGTCAAACTCATCAGCAAATGGACTGTTTCTTCACGCAAGGTTTACCGTTTCGATGTTACGGAATTTGTGAATGAATCTTTGAAGAAGGGTCATTTCTGGTGTAAATTACGCCTTCGTGACCCGCGGGCGGAACGGGAACGCAATCCGTTTAAGAAAACCGCAGCGGTATTGTTGACAAATATGGCATTGGAAGTTGAAACAGAATGATTTCAAAACGCATCGTTACTCTGGGAACCAGCCACGGAGATTCCACCCGCAGCCGGTTCAACTCCTCCACTTTGCTTCAGGTGGGGGAACACCATTTTTTGATTGATTCAGGAGCACCGGTCAACGCATTGATGACCATGGGCGGATACTCCATGAAGGCACTGCGTGCAGTTTTTATCACGCACACGCATGACGATCACATCGGCGGTGTTCCGGGGTTGATAAAATCGCTGACCAAGCACCATGTGACGGCACCGCCGGTCCGTTTCTTTTTTCCGGAAGCGGAGGTGGCTCCTGCCTTGCAGAGCTGGCTGGCGGTCCAGCACCGCGACTGGGAAACCGGGGATGTGGCGTTTGACCTCACTCATGACGGCTGTATTTTTGCCGATGACGATATCCGGGTCTCCGGAGTTCCGACCGATCATCTGCTGGGAGCGGGAAAAAGTTTTGGTTACAAATTTGATTTTGCCGACGGCATGAGAATCGTTTTCACCGGGGATTTGCGCCATGATTGCAGTGATTTCCCGCAAATTGTCCGCGAGGAACCCTGCGATATCTGTGTTACCGAAGCAACTCACATAAATATCGACACCATAAGTTCGATTTTGCCGTCCTGCCCGATCAAGCGGCTGATATTCACCCATATCGGCAACTGCTGGCACAACGACGGAGAAGCGAAACTGCTCGAATACTGCCGCGATCTGCCTTTTCCGGTGGAAATCGCCCATGATGGAGATGTTTTTGAATGTTGAAAATTGCGGTGTTGGCAGATTTGCATTTGCCGGATGAATTGCCGTCGATGCATGTGAAAGTTTTGCAGGAGGCAGTTGAATGTTGCGTCAGAGAGAAAGCTGATGTTATCGTGTGTGCCGGAGACATGGCAAAAGCAGATGCCTTCAATGCGGCAAAACTTCTGCTGGATTCCCTGAGCAGTGTTCCAATTCCGGCAGTGATAACTCAGGGAAATACGGAACAGGGAATACCGGGGTTCGACCGGATGATCGCTGACTGCGGAAAATTCATCTCCCCTGAAGTGGAGATATTCAATGCCGAAACTCCGCTTCCCGGAAACAGATCCGGTAAATTCCGGATACTTGTTGGACATTGGCCGTTGAAAGAGTTGCCGGCAAATGTTGATATGCAAATCGCCGGACATTCCCATATCGACCGCAGTGGTAATGGTATTGAAGTTGTACGGGGGCTTGATCCGGACAAAGTTATTGGCGGAGCCCCGGCGGTAACGTTTTTCACCGTTTCCGGAAACAACTGTCAGCGCAGCGAAAAGGTACTGCCGGGATTTTCGGTCGGAGAGTGGAGCCGTCTGGAGCGCGCCGAACTGCTCGGACAGATCGGCGTATCCGTAAAATATGATGCCGAACAGGAGCTTGACCGGGCAATCGAATTGAATATCCCGGCAGTGGAGATAATCCATACGCTGACCCGGAACGGATCCACCGCCCTGGCCGCCGGACGTTATCAGCAGCAAACCGGCGGAGCGGTTTCAGTGCATCTGCCGGATATCTCTTTTGCCAATCCGGATGCCGCCGTCGAAGCGGTCAAACGGGGAGTGGACATCGGAGCGGAGCAGTTTACTCTGCATGTACCCAAAGCCACGCTCTCAGAACTTGCCGATCCGGCAGATTTTGAACGGATGACCGACCTTTTCTGCAAAGTGCTGGAACTCGCTCCGCAAGCGGTTTTCGGGATCGAAAATATGCATCTGGTCAAAAATGAAACCGAATTTGAACGCCGTTTCGGATACACTCCGTTGGAGCAGTTGAAAATGATCCGGGAACTCCGCGCCCGGCTGCCTCAACACCGGATCGGTGCCCTGCTCGATATCGGGCATGCCCGGAATAACGGAGTATTTTACCGGAAATATTCGCTTGCCCAGTGGTATGATGCCCTGCGGGGCAACATCGTCGGAATGCACTTGCATCAGGTCACCAGCGATGCCGAAGGATATCACAATCACACTCCGGTCACCGGCTGGTATCACCGGCTGATCTCTCTGGCATCCTTTATCAACGAATGGCGCAACGGATGTTTTGCCGGAGCAAAACTTTTTATTGAATGCCGCGGCGGATGGGAAAGCAGTTACGCCATGTTTAAACAGGAGTTGAGTAAATAGATGAAAAATTCAGCCCCTTTCTGGTCGTGGAACGGAAAATTGAATGCCGCTGAATTGAAACGGCAGATGCGTTTTTTCAAGAAAATGGGATTCGGCGGAGTCTTTATGCACTCCCGTACCGGGCTGGCAACGGAATATCTTTCCAAACGCTGGTTCGATATGATAAAAGTCTGCATCCGGGAAGGAAAAAAACTCGGACTCAAAACCTGGATATATGACGAAGACCGCTGGCCCTCCGGATACGCGGGAGGTTTGGTCACCAGACATAAAAAGTTCCGGATGCAATGGATATATTTCGATGAAAATCTTCCCGGAGTTCCTCCTGCCCCCGGCAGGACGGTCGGCAAATTCAACATCAACGGAAAACCGGTGCGTTTCACGGTCGATCGTGCCACTTCCAGCAATTGGTACAACGGCTTCTGTTATGCCAACGTCATGGACCGCAAGGCGACGGAATACTTTCTTGAAACTACCCACGAGCGTTACACCGGAGAGTGCGGCAAGGGTGATTTTCCCGGAGTGTTCACCGATGAACCGCAATACGGATTTTTTGCCACCAAAGCGGAGTGGTCCAATTCCCACTGGGTCACTGTTCCCTATGACCCCAAGGTGAGAACTCTGATAAAAAAGCGTTATCATTATGATGTTTTTGAACGTCTGCCGGAACTTTTCTGCAAAGATACCGGAGGAGAATTCAACTCCGTCCGTTACCATTATATAAAAACCGTCACAGAACTTTTCCGCAAAAACAATGTGGCACTCATCGGGAAATGGCACCGCAAAAACGGCCTTATCTACACCGGTCACATGATGGGAGAAGACAGTCTCATCACCCAGACCTGGAACTGCGGCGATGTTATGAGCTTTTACCCCTGTTTCGGGATGCCGGGAATAGATCAGCTTGGAGGACACACTTTCAATCATCTGCCGCCCCGGCAGCTGGGCTCGGTTGCCAGACAATACGGTCAACCGGAGCGGCTGGCGGAGATATACGGCGGCACCGGATGGGATTACCCCCCGGAAGGTCATCAGCTCATCGGAGATCTGCTGTTGGAGCACGGCATCAATTTCCGTTGTCCGCACCTTTCGGACTATACCATTTCCGGGGAAGCGAAACGGGATTATCCGGCAAGCATATCGTTTCAAATGCCGTGGTGCAGTGATTACAATCTTGTGGAAGAACGCTTCAACCGCCTTGCCGGACAGATCGCCCGGAGCGACCGCTACGCGGAAATACTGGTGATCTCTCCGGTGGAATCAGTCTGGGGGATGGCATTTTCCAACTTTACGCAGGATGCCGGAGTCAAAGCATTTGACCTGCGTTACAGTTTGCTGATAAAAAAATTGCAGAAAGAAAGCATCGCCTTTGATCTGGGCAGTGAAATATTGCTTGCCGGACGGGGCAGGGTTTCCGGGAACAAACTGCAGTTGGGCAAAATCGCTTACCAGGCGGTGATATTGCCGGAGATGAAAACCATCCGCTCAACGACCCTCGAACTGCTTCAGAAATTTCAGGCAGCCGGAGGAACAGTTGTGTTTGCTTCTGCACCGCCGGAGCGTATCGACGGAGAAACTTGTCCGGGCAAATTTCCGCTGGTATCTGAAAATTGGAGTGCGCTTGCCCGCCTGTCGCGCTGGGAGATTTCCGGTGACGGGGGAATGCTTCAAAGTGCGCTCTTCTGCCAAAAACGGTGCGAACGATTACTGCTGACCAACACTGCGGCGACCGCGCGCGATGCGGCGGCACCATGGAGTCTGCCGCTTCTCCATGAACGGCAGGCGGCATTGAAAAATATCACTGTCCGCTGGAAAAGTACGATAACTGTTCCACCCTGTGAATACGATCCGGAAAAAGATCGCTTTCTCCCGGTCAACGCCGTGCGGGATGGCGACCACTGGGTGATAAAGTGCGATTTTGACCGGCTGCAAACCCGGATGCTGGTGCTTGATCCCGATGCGGAACCGGTGATGGAAGATCCCGGTAAGCAAGCTCCGCAATACATCACTTTACCGGAAAAGTTCGATTACACGCTCAATGGTAAAAATGTTTTGCTTCTCGATCACTTTTTCTGTGATGCGCTCGATGAGCAAAAGTATTATATTCTCGAAATCGACGATCTGCTCCGCCGCAAACTGGAAATTCCGGTGCGTTGCGGCGATATGGTTCAGCCCTGGGCGGCTCCTCCGCCGCCCGAAGTGGAGCCGCTGCCGGTGATCTTGCGCACAGAATTTGAATCTGATATCACCACGCTTCCTCTGGAAGTTGCGATGGAAAACCCGGAAGTCAACACCGCAATACTCAATGGCATTACCGGAGAGGTCATCCCGGGAAAATGGTTTATCGACCCGGCGTTCAAAATCGTCCGTTTTCCGGAGAACGCTTTGAAGCATGGCCGCAATACGCTGGAAATACGCACGGCTTACGATGGCAGCCACCCCGGATTGGAAGCGGTTTATTTACTGGGAGATTTTGCCGTTGACCGCCGGGGAGATCGTATTTATGAGTTGCCGGAGAGACTTTCAAGAGGTGATATGACCGAGCAGGGGCTGCCGTTTTTCTGCGGCGGAGTGGTGTGCCGTTTTGAGTACACCGGCGGTACCGGGGCAGTGAGTTTGCGCCTGCCGCAATTTTACGGGGCTCTGGCAAGAGTCCGGATATCCGGCAAAGCTGCCGGTGTCATCTGGCATCCGCCTTATGAATTGGATATCACGGAGTTTATTCCCCGTGGCAAAAGCTGTACCATCGAAGTCGAACTGGTCAATTCGCCCCGCAACATGCTGGGACCGTTTTATTGCAAACGCAAATATATTTGCAGTGCGCCGCTCTATTTCACCCGTAAGGAACAGGAGGAGCGTGCGCTCGTTCCTCTCGGTTTTGAAAAGCAGTTGCCGGATATCTTGTGAAAATCGAAGGGAAAACAATTAATTATTGCAGTGTAAATATGAAAAAATATCTTTTTGCCGTTGCCGGTACAGTGTTGACACTTTTCAATTTCTGTGCTGCCGCTGCTCCCCAAAAACAACTGAAAGCTGATAATACTATGATCGAAATGGATAAACTCAGAAATAATTTGAAACTTTTGCTCTGCCGTAAATATTCTTCCGGCGATACCGCCGCATTGCTCCAACAGGTGCAGTCCGATGGTTCCCTTGCCGGTATGAATTATCATCAGGAAAAAGTCCGCGGCAGTGCCTGGGCTCCGGCACAGCACCTTTCTGTGATGCAAAAGCTCGCTCCGGCTCATCCCGATGCTGCCGCCCGGATGCTGGACTTCTGGATACGCACCGACGGGACCAGCGAAAACTGGTGGTGGCCCCAGATCGGCATCCCCGCCGCCATCTGCCGCACCATGCTGATGCTCGACCGGAAAGCCGGAGCTGATGACCTTAAAATCCGCACCATTTTGAACCGTTCCGCAATGGGGCGCACCGGTCAGAATAAAGTCTGGCTTGCCGGTATCCATCTGATGAAAGGTCTGCTTTATGATGACCCCTCCATGGTCGAAGCCGGACGCGATGCCATTCTCTCCGAAATCTGTATCTCGGAAGAAGAAGGACTTCAAGCAGACTGGAGCTTTCACCAGCACGGTACTCAGCTGCAATTCGGCAACTACGGTCTCTCCTGGTTCGGCGATATGGCGTTCTGGGGAACCGCTCTTGCCGGAACCGTTTACGCTTTCCCCCCGGAAAAATTGGCGTTGATAACCAAATATTACGAACACGGTCTGCGCTGGACGCTTTACAACGGGATTATGGATATCAACGCCTGCGGACGGCAGATCATCGTCTCCTGGCCGCAGGAGAAATACACTCAGATCCGGGAAACGGCAGATTTGCTGAAAAGTTCCGGTTTGTTGAAAGAGCTTCCGGAACCATCCGGCAGTATCTGTTATCCCCGCAGCGGTTATCTTATCCACCGCAACGATGATTTTTTCTTCTCCGTAAAAATGAGCTCATCAAAACTTGTCGGTTCGGAAGTCATCAATTCTGAAAATGCGCAGGGCCGTTATTCTGCTGACGGAGCCACCATGCTCTACACCCGCCATCTTTGGGATCAGGCTTCACTTGCGTTGCGCAACTGGCACAAAGTTCCGGGAACCACCGAGTGGCAAAATTCGGATTCTCTGCGCCCGAACCGGGCATATTACACCGAAAATTCCAGCAGTTACTGCTGTTTCGCCGAAGGAAACACTGCCGCCGCGATGATGCGTTTTTGCACGGACAAACTGCAAGCTGACAAGGCGTGGTTCTGTGTGGGAAAATATATCGTCTGCATGGGAAGCAATATCAACTCTTCCGTTCCCGGAACCGTGGCGACCACGATCGTTCAGCGCGTCCGCAGTACTCCGGTTTTACTGGCGGGAACTCCGCTCGGCAGCGGAGAAACCCGTTCCGCAGGGAAAAGTTCTTTCACCTTTGAGGGGATGAAATATCTGCTGCCGGAAAACGGCTCTTTCCATTTTCTCCTTGACCACCGGAACGGCAACTGGAACATCATCAATCTGGAACATCCTTCCTCGCAGGTGTCCGGCGATATGCTGACCGTCTGGCAGGAACACGATCCCGCTGCCCCCGGTCAATACCTCTATGTTATCCACCCGGAAAATCTCCCTCCGCCCCAAATCGAATATCTCCGGGGCGATAATGTCATCGGCATCCGCACGCCGGAGGGTGTCATTGCCGCCTTTTTCGCCCCCGGAAAAATTCTCGATATCGAAACCGGCACTCCGGGGTTGTATTTCAACTTCAAAAATATCCGGAAGTTCATTCCTCTTTCCCGCTGAAAGAGCGTTTACCGCCGCGAGGAAACACTTCTCCTGCCGGAACTCAGGGTGAAATCGCCATCTTTGACCGTGTAGGAAAGTTCCTTGCCTCCGGAACAGTACACCCGGGGCAGATATTTGGGAACAAGTTCCGCAAGTTCCGCCGGATATTCACCCTGTTCCGCCCGGTAGAGCTTCAACGCAAACGCGGTGCGCCCCAGGGCGATCATCTGCTGCTGGTTTGCGGCGGCTTTGCTGTAAATATCGTTGCCGGAGAAAGTTTCCTGTTTCTGCAATTTCTCCAGTTCCGGTATCCGGTCGAGCGCATCAAAAAATACCCGGTAACGGAGAGCTTTCCGGTATGGCGCATAAAAAAATCTGACTGCGGCATTGGCGGAAGTTTCAACGGGCATCCCCAGACAGAGCCCCGCTTCATGCGGCAAATGTATCCGCCATGAGAAGCTCCACTTCAAAAGCCGGCGGTAAGTATCGGCGTATTGTTTACCGTCAGGCGCAAACTGCACCAGTGCTTCCACCCACAAATGGCGGGTGGCAGCACGCACGAGTTCGCTTATCAAAAACGTATCGTCCGGAATGAGTTTTTCAAGTTCAGGGTACTTCAACAGTTCCGGAAGAACTTTTTCCGTTTTGCCGCTGCGGAAATAGAGTTCCGCTTTGTCGGCACGGTGCCGCACCAGAGAACGGAAATCCTGCAAAGTTGAAAGATAGAGGACATCTTTTCGCCGGAGGTGTTCGATATTCTTTGTCAGCAAGCCGAGATGATTTTCCAGTTCCGGGGAATCAAAAAATTTCATCGTGTACTCTTTTTCGTCTGACGGTATCTCATTTTTGCGCCAGTTGTACCTGCCGGAACGCGGCGGATTGTATTTGGGGTGCCGGGTGTAAAATTTGTAAAGCTCCGGATTTTTCCCCGGAGTGTCCTCCACCCGGCAGGGGGTAATGCCAAGTTCAGCGGCTTTCCGGTCGACTGTGCCATCCGCCCACGCACTCATTCCCCACGCCGAGAGCCAGAGGAGAGAGAGCAGCACAGTACAAATTCCGGTAAAGATAAGGATGTTTTTCCACGAATGTTTCGCCGCTTTGCAGGTGTGGAACGTCCACGCCGCAACGGCAGTCAGGGCGAAAAACCACATCAGATAGAAGGTCAGCAAATGCGAGTTCACCGGTTGGAATATGTCCTTATCCTGAATTCCGGCAAAGGTCAGCCACGCCGCCAGACCATAACAGTACGGCATGAAAACAATGCTGTTGAAAAAGAGCAGAAGCCCTGAAATCCACAAGATCGCCCAGTACCAGCGCACAGAGTTGCGGCGGCAGTTGAACACCAGCAGAAACACGATAAGCGCGCTGACAACTGTCCATACTCCGAAATGAACCATCAGCGCATCCGGGATGGCGATTTCCGGGAGCATATTGTGGACCTTTTCGATTCCCGGCATCCGGCGCAGAGCGATTTCCCGGACGGCACTTTTCATAAAGAAAACCGCCGTACCGCCAGTCAGCGACCACAAAACTCCACCGGCACTCCACAGCAATATATTTTTGCGCTTATCGCTCTGTCCTGCCATAAATCCCGCCAGCCCAACGCCTGCCAGCACGGCAATAAGAAGTGTAACTATTGTACTCATCTGCGTTTTCATCCTTTCCGGTAATTTTATAATGTCTCATGCACTGTCGCCGCAACCGGTTTGTTTTTCCGGCAGGACTGTGTTGTTCAACGGGAGTTTGTCCGCTTATATGCAAACTGCGGTTGAAATTCCAAAAGCTCTTCCCAATCTTCGCAACTGAGCTTGTTCCAATCGCACATGCAAGCCAGCAACGGGCGTAAACACAGAAGTTCGCTCCAGTTCTCTCCATCCAATTTGTCCCAATGGCACATACCGGCAAATTGCGGTTGACTTTGCAAAAGTTCGCTCCAGTCCTCTCCATCCAATTTGTCCCAACGGCACATACCGGCAAATTGCGGTTGTCTTTGCAAAAGTTCGCTCCAGTCCTCTCCATCCAATTTGTCCCAATGGCACATACCGGCAAATTGCGGTTGACTTTGCAAAAGTTCGCTCCAGTCCTCTCCATCCAATTTGTCCCAATGGCACATACCGGCAAATTGCGGTTGTCTTTGCAAAAGTTCGCTCCAGTCCTCTCCATCCAATTTGTCCCAATGGCA
>JAFVSW010000251.1 GCA_017503545.1 Lentisphaeria bacterium
CCCTGCCACTGCAGGATACAGACAGATGGGGGATACTCTTTATACATGGCTGAAATACCAACTTTTTAAAATGAAATAACTCAATCAAACAAGGAGACAAACTATGGATCGTAAGAAAAAAGATTTTACTCTGATCGAATTGCTGGTTGTGATCGCCATCATCGCTATCCTTGCGGCAATGCTGCTGCCCGCTTTGGGCAGTGTCAAAAAAGTAGCAAGCAAAGCATCTTGTGCCGACAATCTCAAACAGATCGGTCTGCTTCATCACATGTATATAAACGATAATAATGACCATCTTGTCGGGGTCGCCTCAGGCAATATAATGGGAAATTACTGGCCTTTTATGCTGATCCCCATGTATGGGAAAAGCGGTTCATCCAATCCCGTTTACGGCTCGCCCGCAGTATCCAATAAGAAAAGCGGGATCTTTCTTTGTCCTCAATCGCCGGAAAGATATGGTGCGGTCGCAGACAAGCCGTATTTGACAAGCTATGCACCTGCAATGGATTATGATAAGGGTGACGGCAATAAGATCGGTGGTTTTTATTATCGGTTAGTCGGAGACTCAGGTTATTATTTTGAAGGCCGTAAAGTCAGCTCCATTGTAACAGGAACCGTACTTTTCTTTGACCAGGAAGCCGGACCGAACAGCGGTTACAGCACGCATTTTGCATGTGCTTCATGGTCCTATAACGCTATCGATTACACCAATAATCCATTTAATCGGAACAGTTATCAAAACGGTGCTGTCTGGCTGCACAATAACGTTGCAAACTTTATGTTCCTGGATGGACATGTTCAAGGATACAGAAAAACGGCGGTCAAGTTTGACAGTGACTGGCGTCCGCAGTGAGATTCGAAACAGCAAAGCATAAATTATAATTTAACATGTTAAAATAAATCAAGTTCCAACAAGAGAAAATCAATCCCGTCAGACTCGGGAATGGAGGTGTGTACCCAAAACACAAAAAAACAGAAAAAACAGAGAGATGATTTCAAAAAGTCCAACCGATTTTGAAATTGCCTTCATAATCCAATATTCAATGAAAAGGAAAAAGAAACTATGAAATTGACCACAGGATTCGTTTTGTCATTGGCGTTGTTCCTCCCCGCCATGGCAATTGAAATTCAAGTTCCGCTGAAACAGGCGGTCTATGAAAAAGGTCCGGCGGAAGAACTGCAATTGCATCTGGAGCAAATTACCGGAGGGAAAGTGAAGATCCGCCCGGAAGGTAAACCGGAATCCTACCCCGTATTTTATGTCGGGATGACGGAAAAAGCAAGAAAAGCCGGGATCATTACCAAGAAAATGGATCGTGAACAATGGGCATACCAGAGCTGCCCGGAAGGTTTGATCCTGAATGGCGGATTTCCCCGCGGTGCATTGTATGCCGTGTATCATTATCTGGAAGATCTTTGCGGCGTACGCTGGTGGCAGCCGAATGCAGACCCGTTCATTCCCGCAATCAAAACTGCGGATCTTCCGTTGAAAAATATCAAACGTACGGGCAAACCGGCATTTGCCTATCGTACACTTACCATGAGGAACCGCTATAATCCCCGCCATCACATGCGTCTGCGTTTGACACCGGACAACGGCAGTATTTACCCGGCGATCGTGCCGGAATACGGCGGCATGGATAACATGTTCGGGAGGCCGAATAGTTGTCACACTTTTGCCTGGTACATTCCGCCCAAAAAATATTTCAAAACCAATCCGGAATGGTTTGCGGTTTTTGAAGGCAAGCGCAGTCCCAGACAACTCTGTCTTTCCAATAAGGAATTGCGTAAAGTATTCGTCTCAAAATTGAGAGAGTATATCAAACAGGATGAAAAAGATTTCAAAGCCGGAAAGTTTGCCATCCTCCCGACCGTCTATGATATTTCCCAGAATGATTATGGCGACTGGTGTTACTGTGACAACTGCAATGCCATCAAGAAACGGGAAGGCGCAGATTCCGGTCTGCTGCTTGACTTTATTAATGAGATCGCAACGACGATCAAAAAAGAATATCCCCATGTGATCATTTCCACATTTGCTTATCTGCAGACGGAAGAAGTGCCGAAACACATCAAACCGGCGGACAATGTCATGATCGTTTTGTGTGATACCGCAAGCAATATGGGCGAAGCGATCACACATCCCATCAACAAACGCTTTTATGATCAGCTCAAAAACTGGGGCAGAATTTCCAAACATTTGCGTATCTGGGAATATTATTCCCTGCTGCAGGACTGCATCGGATTACCTATTCCCAATGAGTTCTTTATGGCGGAAGACCTGAAAATGTTCCGGAAATACGGAGCAACAGCTCTGTTCCTGGAACATGATGGGAATGGTTTGACCGGAGATGCCGGCGACTACAAACTCTGGCTGCTGGCACATCTGGCAGAAGATCCGGATCAGGATTTCGAAAAATTGACAAAAGAATTTGCGCACGGTTATTACGGCAACGCCGGTGATACATTCATCCGTTACCGCAAAACACTGCGTAAATTATTCTTTGGTTCATTGGGAATGACAACTCACGCAAATCATATCGTCTATCTGAATTTGAAAAACTGCCAAACCTTATACAAGATTCTGGACGAAGGTGCAGAGCTGGTCAAAGATGATAAAGTTCTTTTCCGCCGTTGGGAACATCTGCGCATGGGTATTGACCGTGCGATCCTGCTCCGGAATGTGGAATTACGGAAAGAATATCAGCAATTACATAACACACAGGAAGGATATCCGTTCGATACCGCAATGATCAGAAAACGGGTAAAACGGGTCTGGTGTTATGAATTGTACCGTCGTTGGCCCAACGTCAGAAACTGGATCAAATGGGAACATGAAATAATGAATAAAGAAGAAAAATTATACGATCGTCCGGTCCGTTTCCATGTTCCGCAAAAATTCAAAAATGTGCCGTCTGCCGATTTGTTCATATTCGAACCGGAGACATTCTTCAATAAACATACGTGCCCTCTGATCAAAGATCCGGAATCCGACATCGGGCTTACAGTCAAGCGTGTGTATGCTAAAAACACAAAAAAACTGCTTCCACTGGATTGCGGGGTCTATGACTGGAGCGAAAAACAGAATCTGCTCAATTTCAAATTCCAGAAAGAACACGTCAAAGGACGCGGTTATCACTGGTACAAACTCGGTGAATGCAGAATGGGCCGCAGCTCAGGATTATATTTCAACTGGAGTATCACATGCCGTGCCCTCGGTTCTGCCTTCCAGGAACTCAATCCACAACAGAAATTTGAAGTCTGGGTCAGCGCAAAATTCTCCGGTCCCGCATTCTTTGATGAAGACAAGGGGCAAGATAACGCAACCTACGTAAACCGTATGGTGCTTGTCAGTAAGAAATAAAATAGAAAGAACGCAGAAAGGAATCACAATGAAACTCAAACACATCAGTCTTCTGACACTCGCCGGAATGTTGTCTGCTGCTGTTTATGCGCAGGAGATCGATTACAACAAAGCAGAAACATGGGGGCATCCGAAAATCAAAGCCGGTACTGACGGTGCCGCATTGAACGTGCTGACTCCGACTTCAGCAAAACACAACACTTTGATCAAACTGGATAAAAACGCAACGTACACATTCAGCGGTGAGATCCGCCGGGCACCCGGCACTCCGGAAGCACCGTATCTGATTGGATTCTTTGCCTATGATAAAAATCGTCGTCTGATCAGCCCGCAAAACATGGCATACGTCAAAGGCACTCAAACGGAACTGGTGGAAACTGCGGTATACAATACAAAAACATTGAAAGTCAAAGATGCTTCAAAATGGCAAAAAGGTTCCTGGTTCTTCGTTGCATTCGATGCAAAAGATGATCTCTCCGATCTGCCCAATTTCAATCTTTCTTCCAATGGTATCCAGGACATTAAAAAAGTGGAAGACGGATGGCTTGTCACATTGGCAAAACCTCTTATCAGAGGCTGGGTGGAAGAAACAAAAGTCCGTGTCCATTTTCCCGGCAGTTGGCATCATTACACCGGTACCGGCAAAACCAAAGAAAACTGGGTGAAATTCGGCAGAAAATTCAAAGGTATCAGCAAAAGCGGCAATGGGGAATACGGTAAATTCTGGGAAAATGTGGAATATATCGCGCCAATGATGATTCTGAACAACAAATACGATAAAAATAAAGAGAAATACAATACGCAGTTGCGCAATCTGAAAGTGGAAATCATCAAGTGATCCGATCCTCCACATTCCAGTAAGAAACGGTTGTAAAACAGTACGCGGGGAGAAATACTTTTGCCAAAAGTGTTTCTCCCCGCATCCCTTTTTTAAAAAAACGATGCCGTAAAACAAATATGCGGCTTGAAATCTGCCATTCCGGGATTATATTAGGAAAAACAACAAAAATGGAAATGACAAAAAATGAAATATACGACCGGTTATTTTCTCCGCACACAAGTGGCACAACAACCACGCTTGCAATTAGTCGATTTGTTTACGGAATCGACGGAATATGTGCGCGACTGGCGACTGCCTTTCAACTCCATCAGTCTGATTTCCCGGGCGGATCCCGATGATCTTTCCTGGTGTGAATTACTGGAAGAAAAACGCCGCGTTTATCTGGAAAAAGATTTGTTCAGTTTTACGACTTGTGACACCCCGATGCGTTTGCGTTATTCAACGGCAAATGAACATTGCTGCATCCATTTCCGGTATGAACTGTTTCCCGGTGTCGATATCTTTTCCGGGATCCATAAGCGATACAAGATCGAGGACGAAAGTTTGAAAGAAAAAGTCAAAGCGGTATTTGCAGAAAAAGATCAAATGCGCAAAATTGCGATGGCGGAACATATTGCATCGGAAGTTGCCTTGATGTACTGGCCGGAGACGCTGCCTGTCGATATGAACAGAATGATGCAGTTCAGCGAACTCTTTCAATATGTAAAAGAACATTTGGACAGTCAATTGAGTATCGGGGATATGGCATCATTCATGGGCTGGTCGGATGCTTATTTTTCCCGCACATTCCACAGTGTATTTCATATCACTCCCAAACAATATCTGATTCGGGAATTGATTGTTCGGGCAACCGGATTGCTCAATGATCCCGGAAAAAGCATCAAAGAGATTGCTGCCGAATTGAAATTTTCTTCCGAATTCAACTTTTCCCGTTTCATCCGGCATTATACCAATTCTTCCCCCAGCGAGTTACGCCGGCAAAAAGTAAAAGCACCTCTTTATGTCAGAAAATGATATGCAATATATGTTTTTTGACATTCCAAAATAAAAAATAGCAGTATATATTATGATCACTGACCTGCAATAACAAAAAAACATAACAAAAAATGCAGAAAGGATGATCACAATGAATGAACGTATTGACCGTTTGGTAAAAGCCGCACGCAGCGGTGAAATTTTCCCCGCCACTGTCCCTGTGGAATATGATGAGTTTGACTTGAAACTGGCTGATCCGTTACGGATCGCAAAACGTCTGACCGAATACATGGAAGCACAGCCCTGTTATTTTACCGACGATAATGAATTGGTCGGGATGATGCATTTTGACGGGTCTGTAGAAGCGGATGTATTCACCCGCACCGGGCATCTGAAAATCTCAGAAGCATTCCGTAAATATTACCGTCAGCCTCAGGAAAATCTCAGTACGATGGAATGGCAGCATTCCAATGCCGATTTCGGTAAAGTTATCCGGATCGGATTGGTCGGGTTACGGAAAGAGATCATTGAATCACGCAGTCATTACCGCAATGATGTAAACCGTTTGAATTTCCTTGCCGGTTTGGAAGCTATGATCCGCGGAATCACACGGCGGTCGCAACAGTACGCATTGGAATGTCGGAAACAGGCATCTGTTTGTCAGGATCCGGCACGGAAAGCAACCTTGCTCCGTATGGCATCCAATTGTATGCGTGTTCCGGAATATCCCGCCCGGACATTTGAAGAAGCCGTGCAGTGTGTTTATTTCTGCTTTATGTTCCAGCCGGACAGTATCGGGCGTCCGGACCAATACCTGTATCCGCTTTATCAGAAGGGGATTGCCGATGGTACACTGACGAACGAACGTGTCAAAGAATTGCTTCAGGAATTGTATGTTATGATCCACGGCTGGACCCGGTTTACCAGTTTCCAGTCTGACCGTGGTGCGGAATCCCACTTTGTGATCGGTGGTTATACACTGGAAGGAAAATGTGCCTGGAATGAACTTTCCGATTTGATTCTGGATTCCATGATGGAAGTGGATCTGATCCGTCCCCAGGTCTCTCTGCGCTGGAATAAATTGACTCCCCGGTCAGTCCTTTACAAAGCGATGGATTGTGAACGGAAAGATAAGAATAAACGTATTGCATTTGTCAATGACGAACCCCGTATCAAATCCATGATGAATGTATGGCATATTCCGTGGGAAACCGCGTACGATTATATTATGGTCGGTTGTAACGAACCGGCATTTCAGGGCGGGATCTCCCTCGGCGGCAATACAACCAATATTGTCCGTTCACTGGTCAATACGCTCAATGACCGTCGTATTGAAATATTGGAAGCACCGGATTTTGATGCGTTCTACGCGATTTATGAGCAGGAACTCCACCGGGATCTTGAAACGATTCTCAATTATTCCAACCGGTATAATATGCTCCGGAGCAGAGACTGCAATGTGTTATCATCCCTCTTTATTACCGGCTGTATTGAACGGGCGGCAAGTGTTACACAGGGTGGAGCTACCCGGACCAGTGGATTTTCTAACCTTATGGGCGCGACCAATCTGATCGACTCTTTGTGCATTATCAAGCAGTTTGTTTATGAAGAAAAACGCTGTACCATGGAAGAAATGCTTGCCGCGCTGGATGCCGACTGGAAAGGATATGAAACACTGCGTACCATGATTTTGAACAAAGGTAAATTCTTCGGTAATAACGATGATTTTACCAATAGCATGGCTCGTCGTTATACCGATTCTCTTTATAAATTTACCTGCGGCAGAACCGATTATTTCGGGCAATATCTCTGCACCGGGAATCTTACCGGATATCATCCCCATTTCGCCTGGTTCGGTGAACGGACTCAGGCTACGCCGGATGGACGCGTTGCCGGCAGTGCCCTGCTTTTCGGTTCCGGTCAGGCGAACGGAAAAGATAAAAACGGTATGACATCCCATCTGTTATCCGTGGCGCAAATGGATCCAAGCGGCGTGATGGGCGGCAACACGATCATGAATCTTTCTGTGGATGAAAATACGGTCCGCAATGATGAAAGTTTTGATAAACTGGTCTCTATGGTGGAAACTTATTTCCGGGAAGGCGGATTGCATCTTCAGTTGAATCATGTTTCGGCGGAAGATATGATTGCCGCACAGAAAGACCCGGATAAATACAAGAGTCTCCGTGTTCGTGTTTCCGGTTTCTCCGCAAACTTTGTGAAACTTCAGGATGTGATTCAGGATAACGTGATTGCCCGTACGATCAACAAAGTTTAAGGATACTCCCAATATGGATATGGTAAATGGTCATAAGATTTTACAGAACGTTTATCGTCATGATCAGGAAATCGATCAATCATTGCTGGAAATAAAAACGTTGCCGGAATTGGAAAAGAAACAGCAGGATTGGAAGGCTCTCTGGCTTGATATGCTCGGCGGGCTGCCGGAAGAAAAAACGCCGCTGCAGCCCCAATGTACCGGTAAAATCGTGTGTGACGGTTATACTGTGGAAAAAATCCTGTTTCAATCCATGCCCGGTGTTTATGTGTCCGGCTATTTGTATCTTCCGGATGATCCCCGTTTTCAGGCTCCGTATCCAGCCATTCTTATGGTGAACGGTCATGCCGATACCGGTAAGATCGCACCCCGTTATGTCCGTATGGCGGTCATGGCGGTGAAAGAAGGATTTGCCGTGTTCACGCCGGACCCGATCGGACAGGGGGAACGCATACAGCAATCGGCAGAATATGAATGGAATCAATGTGCGACAGAACATACCGCACTGGGCGCACGGGGATGGCTTGTCGGGTGGAATTTTGCACGATTCCGGATCTGGGATGCCATCCGCTCAATTGATTATATGGAGACACGGAAGGAGCTGGATTTTTCCCGCTTGGCTGTGATCGGCTGTTCCGGCGGCGGTACCATGAGTTCCTTTATGCTGGCAATGGATGAGCGGATCAAAGTTGCCAGCCCCAGCTGTTATATTTCTTCTCTGCGGGAAGTGGTCGGCGAACGCGGAATCCATGATGCCGAACAATTCTTTTACGGACAACTTGTCCGTGGTTTCAATCATGCCGTCCTTTTGGCATTGGGACAACCGCGGACGGCGGTTTTGCTGGATACCCGTCATAAGGATTATTTCCCGATTGCCGGAGCAAGAGCAACTGCCGCCTTGTTACGGCAATTTCAGCAGAATTTGCAAATTTCTCCCAAGTTGGAAATATTCAGCAGTGATGGTTCTCACGGATGGCTGCTCAATGGACAGACTGCCGTGCTTTCCTGGTTGAAATATACCATTAAAGGAGAAACAAGCCGTTATTGCCGCGAAACGGCAGATGGTACACCCGTTCTTGATGTGGAAGAATTACGCAAGATATCGGAAACCGATTTTACGCTGCCATTTGCAGAAGCGGAGTGCAACATAACTGCCACCGGACAGGTCCGGGATCTGCCCGGATTCAAGTCGATTTATACATTGATCGGTGAAGAAGCACTCCGGTTGCAGAAAGAACGGAAGATTGACCGTATGAAGCTCCGTGAGATTGTCCGGAAACGTGCCAATATTGCGCCGATTGATCAATTGCCGGATGCGCCGGAACCCTTTGAACATGATTTCAAATGGTGGTATTTGACCGGCGCGGAAGGGGTCAGTGTGGAATTATATTCTGCCATTCTTGCCGTGGAAGGGCGTTCGTTGATCGGCGAACGTGCAGAAATGTTTTTGCGGAATGCACTGAAAGAACAGAAACAGAACGGCGGAAAGCCGGTGGTTTTGCGTGCAGATGGTGTCTGGTGTATTGCAGCGGCACATGCTTATGCTGTGGAACCTCAATTGTTTGCTTCTGTCGAATTCAAAAATCCCCCGTTAAGCTGGACGGAGATGATTTTGGAGCCCGATCCGACAAACGACTCTTTTGCGGTAACGGTCTGGGGTGCGCTTCAGGATTATGATTGGACGGATCTTGTTCCGGAAAATTGTATGACTGTTAAAAAAGAAACTTGAATTTTTAACATGGAATGCTAATTTATACAAACGTTCAAACATAAATATTCAGAAGGATATCATAACAATGAAACAAAATGGCGAAACTCTGGAATTTTTGAAATATTTGGAAACACTGGGCATCCCCTCCATCGATTGCGTGGTCCATCATCACGGAAAACCGGTATTCCGGTATATGTCCGGTTATTCCGATGAAGCAAAAACATGCCCCATCAATGGGAATGAACGCTATAATCTTTATTCCTGTTCCAAGTTGATCACCTGTACCGCCGCACTTCAACTGGTCGAAAACGATACCATCCGTCTGGATGATACGGTATATGAATATCTGCCTGAATTCCGCAATATGAAAAAATTGGTGGATGGCAAACTGGAAGATGTGAAAAACACCATGACGCTCCGCCATCTTTTCACTATGACTGCCGGGTTGACTTACGATTGCAATTCCGAAAATATCCGCCGCGGAATCGAAGAAACGAAAGGGGTCATGCCCACACGGGAAGCCATGAAATATCTGGCATGTGATCCGTTGATTTTTGAACCGGGGGAATACTGGAATTACAGTCTTTGTCACGATGTCCTTGCCGCCGTAGTGGAAGTTGCATCCGGCAAACGGTTCAGTCAATACGTCAAAGAAAATATTTTTGACCGGATCGGCATGACCCGTTCCACATTCAATCTGCCGGAAAACGAACTTTCTGAAATCGCAACACAATACCGTTACAATGGCGAAACGAATCAATATGTGCCCTGCGGACCGCAAATCCAGTGTTACAAATGGGGTACAGAATTTGAAAGTGGCGGTGCCGGCTGCATTTCCACATTGCAGGATTACAGCACATTCCTGGAAAATCTGCGTGCCGGAGAACGGTTGCTCCGCCGGGATACGATCAGCCGTATGATCTGTCCTCAAATCAGCAAAAAAGCGGAAGAATCCATGCACGCAAACTTTACATCCACACAAAGTTATTCCTATGGACTCGGCGTGCGTTGTCCCAGACCGGGTGGTGTGGAATTGGATTTTGGCTGGGGCGGTGCGGCTGGAGCTTATCTGGCAATTATCCCGTCCAAAGAAGTTACTTTATTCTATGTCCAGCATGTTCTCTCATCTCCGATACAACAAGTCCGGGGTGAATTGCGTCATGCGGTAATCAAGGATTTGCAATGAGCAACGAAAAAACATTGATTTTTGATATTGAAAAGTTTGCCGTTCATGATGGCCCCGGCATCCGCACTGTGGTGTTTATGAAAGGGTGTCCTTTGCGCTGCGTATGGTGTCATAATCCG
>JAFVSW010000042.1 GCA_017503545.1 Lentisphaeria bacterium
CGTGAGTGGCACTCACAAGTTGAGGATTTTCCTGTTTCAGCTTGCGTTTAAGCCATCGCCAATAGTTATTAGCTTTCGTATAATCAGATTGCTCATTCAGCACAGCGACAATATCGACGGCAGCAAAGAACCATTGGGAAGAGCTTTCATCCCAAGCCGCCCGGACCTTCCGGTCATTAAAAAATCTGATGGATATTTTGGTCATTATATCTTCGCTTTTGTTTACGCTTGCTGGAGAAACAGTATTATTTACTTTAATTTTTTCAATGGCGCACACAAAACTTCATAAGCGTATTTGTATACTTCATTTGCTGATTCATCAGGCGCAACATCACCATGGGCTAGACAACAACGCAGCATATACAGTATAATAACGACTGCTTCGCTAATTTTTCCTGCGTCGTTTATAAAACTATAGGCACCGATTTGCTTCGCATCTGGGCTTGTATCAAGGACGCTTGTATTACGGTACGGAGTTAATTGCTTGTAACATTCTTCACACTGCTGTTTTTGAGTGATTGTTAGATTGATAAAATCAGATTGCTGTTGGAGTACATCAAGACAGTATCCATCCTGCTCAAAACTAAATACTGTAGTTCCTGTTGACTTTACAGTTACGATAGTCCGCATTTTACCATTTGTCCTGAAGCACTCATAGTGATGATGATAATGATCCTTTTGCACACGATTATTAGCATTTTTTACCGCTACTTCTGCAAATGAAACGGATTGTTGAACACCTATGTATTCTTGTGTCGTAATAGCAGCCTTGAGGAGTGCACCATGCAATTTCCCAATGCTTTCTCTGTATGCAATACCGTCAGATTCTTCTGAATTAATCAAATTCATTGTATAATTTTTGAATCTATTGGATTTACCAGCAATGTATTCAATGCGTTCCTTGTCGGTCTTTCCAAAAATCTCGCCACTGGAGTTATACCACGCATTAAAAGCAATCCAAGCTTTCATAAACGCAGAAAAGTAATCAACTTTTATATCAATTGCGTCTATCCAATCTTTGTAACCAGGCATACTGAACTACCTCACTTTGCAAAAATAACTTCGTTGTTCATTATTTCCAATGCGGTTTGTTCTAAACTATAAGCTTCGTATCGTTTTTCGTTAGCCTCAAGTGCAAGAGCATTTATTTGCACCTGAATATCGTGATTTTTCAACAAAGGGATCGGTATTCTACTTACATGTGCATCGTCGATTTCATCAATAACAGCGCCGTAGGTATATCTTGTAATTAGATGGTATCCATAGTCCGAAGCCAAAAAAACATTGAGATAACCAGCAATTGTATCATCCGCAGGTATTACCCGAATAATGTGTTCACTCGCAATCCAATTGACCCAGTGCTTGGGAACAAGCGTAACTTTTCCTATTGTTCCGCTTCGTGTGATTAGCGTAGTATTTTTTTCAATTAGTAATTCTCTGGCAATTCGTTCATCATGTTTTGATTTTGACAAATATTTCTTATTGCACGGATCAAGCTCCCTCAATTGTTTGCCCCCGATAAAGACACGACCAATACCCTCCTCAACGTAAACACGCTTAAAACGTCCTGGCAGAATTATTGCCTTACTAACTCTTGAGTCTGCAATTGTTGTCAATTCTCCACAATTCTTTTTAAGATGATTTGTAATCGCATCTACGATAGGAATGTGATAAGAAGCATCTAAGCGACCTCCCATGTTACTTAATTTCACATTAAAGGTGGCAACCGAAACATCTTTGCTAAAATATTCGACATCAAAGTGCTCAATAGTAGGCAAACAAAGTTCCTCTACCATCAGTTGAGTCGCCTTCTCAATTAAGGTATTTGATTCATCTCGCAATGAATACGACTGCAAAACCAGTTCATTAATTTTAGATTTAATTCCGTCCGGCGCATTCGGAATGGGAATAGAAACCAGATGTTCTGGTTCAATCTGTTGAATCACAGCCCCATAAATATTGGACCGAATTAACGCTTGTCCTGTTTTTGTCTTCAGATACGCATAGACATATCCCGGGTAGCTATCGCATTCAAGCCGCATAGCATGTTCGCTAATCAAAAACTTTTCCAAAGTCGCATTGACAAATGACATGTTGCCGATAGTACCAGAACGAGAAAGCAAAACAGTATCTCTTTTTACATGCAAGTCAGAAACTCGTTCATCATCAATCATAAACTTAACTGGTTGAGGATTTATGTCAAGCATTTCAGAACTGCCAATAAAGCCTATTGAGTTCTCGCAATTCTTTTCTACATAGTTTCTTTTTAAACGCCCTCCGTAGTGAGCTTTTTGAACTGGAGAATTGACACCTATCAAATTAACAGATGGATAGATGCCGTTTTTAACTCTTTCATATGCCTGTTTAGATTCGACATCATAAACACTGGCTTCAAGACGTTTCCCCTTTTCAATAACTTCCGCAAGAGAAATACCGCACCATTTTACTGGTGTTTCATCAATTATAATATTGTTGTCAGAAGTTGCAGCAACCTTACATGCCAAGCTATCACTTACCATGCTATCCCCTCCTTGATTTTCCATTCATTAAAAATCATTGGGATATCTGGAGTTTGGTCATCTTCGACTTTTCTCTTCTGCTCATGAGCGACTGCACAATCTCCATCCTCCGGAGAACCAATAACAAAAACATTGTCGTTATCAGGAACGAGGATTTCGTTTCCTTCTTTATCACGTTTGAAAGTAGGATTACCTCGTTTGTCGTGACCGACTTTTTCTACCATTGCCATAAAAATATTGTAATCAGCCATTATGCCGCTTTTTTCCTCTGAATCTTTCTGATCCTGTGTTTTCTTTTGCAGAAACAAGACAGAGGTCTGAGTACCATTTCTTGGCTGGAAAGTATCTGCATGGAGGTCTATACTAGCAATAATTCGATGATTTCGAATAAGCCATTCTCGAATATATCCCAAACCCGGTGCTCCAAGGATGTTATCTGGAAGAACAATTCCCATACGTCCACCAGGAGCAAGAAGCTGCGTACAACGTTCGACAAACAAGATTTCAGGAGGAACAGATGACTGCAAACGTTCAGTCATTCGCCAGACATTATTTTTCTTATCATTTTCCCAAACATGCGCTAATTCGAATTGTTCCAAAATAGTTTTATCCTTAATCGGAATTTTACTGCCGAAAGGAGGATTGGTCACAATTACATTGAAGAACCCAATCGTTTCATAGTTACGGATATTGTTTTTGTCAATGCCTAATGCCATAGCTAAATTAGAACGAAAATCCTCCGTCCATTCATGGGGTGGCAACAGTGAGTTGGATTGCAAAATATTACCACTGCCGTCATTATTCATCACCATGTTCATTTTCGTTGCTTTGACAAGGTCAGGATTGATATCAAATCCAAAATAATTTGATTTTGCCATATCAGAAATACGTTCTCTGAAAATAGTGACCTCATCATTGCTCCATTGGCTTTTCTTCACGCCTAGTTCAGTTTCAAATTGTTTCTCAAGTTTCTTAATAACATGAGTCATAGCGTTTACAAGGAAACCACCAGTACCACACGAACTATCCAAAACTTTTTCATCAACGCTGGGGTTTATCATTTCAACAACCATCTTCATGACATTTCTAGGTGTAAAAAACTCTCCTCTATCCCCGCGGAGATTGGCTCCTACTATTTCTTCGTACGCTTTCCCCTTAATGTCAATATTCGTGTTGAGCAAACTATATTTTTGCAGTTCACTGACAATATAGGCCAAACTGCGTGGAGATAATTTGATCTCATCATTTGCATCAAAAATCAATTTGTATTTCTGATGATTTTTCACGCGGTCAAAGATTTTAGAAATACGTTTTTTTACTGTTAATTGACCATCAGGATTGGAACGTTCTTCCGATGTGGCGAAAAATTCCAGCTGTTTTGGAATATTCCTTTCGTCTTCAATTTTACAGAAAATAACTTTAAGCAATTCGAAGAAGGCTGGTTGTTTCTGTAAACCATCATTTATGTATATGTGGTTGTGACAGGTTTTGAAAGTAAACAACAAGTTATCGTCGTAGGCATTTTTAAGCGTGGTGCGTTTAGGGCGATTAATATCTTCAAGATTTCCGTCAGCAGAGGGGATATCATTATAATCCACAAATTCTATCTGACCTTTTTCGTTTTTAACCTTGCGAAAGACTTCTTTTTGTCGACCATTTGTCCACATGCCCCATTCACAATTAAGACAGGCAGACATATAAGCCTTTAACTGCTCTACACCTTCTTTTGCATTTCGTGCCTCAACAGCTTCTTTCTTGCACTCAATAATAATCTTAATATTTTCCTGCGTCTGTTCTGCACAATCTTTATCAAAGATAACAATATCTGCACGAGGCTTTTTTGACCCCATTTGCAACGTGTATTCAATATTTATTTGCCGAGGAAGATATCTATGCTCATTGACTAGTCTTTTTTCAATGGTTTGACGTACATATTCTTCGGGAGTATCATTTCGTAATTTTCCATCAATGTAATCACAGATTTTTCCTTCAGGAATTACAATTACTTTTGTATTCTCCATTCCAGTACCTCTCCCTGTTGATCATCTTATGATCTGCAAGACTATGCCGTCTAATGCTTCCATAATTAAAAGTTCATGCCATTTTGGGCGTTTAATTTAAGGTTATAACTCACGCATATAATGTATCACAATTCGCGTTATTTTGCAAGTAAAGCATCCCTGATTCTTCAATATTTGTCAACCTTGGCTGACATCTGGGACGCTTGATTACCCCAGCTGACCAGTGGCAGCATATTCAGATTATGGACTGCTCTATCTTGTCTCCCCGGGGAGACTTTGGAGAGGTGATTGGGGCTGTTTTTTTGCATTTCTCGGGAGCCACATTTCGGCTAAGATTCTTCACTTTTAAGTAAGAAATGATAACCAAAAAATTCATTCGCATGTTTTCGTTTTCCGGGGGATGGCTGTCATCACATCGGAAAGTTTTTCTTTGTGCAGCATCCAATAGCCGCCGCCCCCCAGAACAAGGGCAAAAAGAAGTCCGGCGAAGAAATATCCTCCACCGGACTTGCTCTGGTAAGTTTTTTGCATAATACCTCCATTAGATTGATGTTTTTCAGAACGGGACCATCCCGTCCGGGGTATTATGCCTGAAAAAGTGGCAGTTTTAAGGTTTTTGCTGTGTGATATGTTAAAAAAATCGGATTTTCTTAACATGACAACATCCTAAAGAAGTTGATTTGTGCTTTTCAGCAGATGTTGTATTGTGTCAATGCCGAGTTTACCTGAGCGATCAGAGCTTTTGTCTCCGCTTCAGAGATATTAGCCGTGGCTGCTGTTTTTATCAAGTCAGCATCGGTGATGTTGCGCCCTTTACCGTTTACCATACAGGTTTGTTCGCCATTGATACCGGCGCTGGGCGTCAGGTCGTAGGCAGGGGCAAGCTGCCACTGGAGCTGTTCGTTCAGCAGAAATGAAAAGTTCTTGCTGTGATCGTCTTTATTGCCGCTTTTGACATTGAAGATCATCCGGCGTACCATTTCCACTACGTCGGCATGGTTCCGGGTCAGAATCCAAGTGAGTTTCAATAGATTTTCGTAATCGAGCGAAGCAAAGCGGTGGGAAGCGTGAAGCAATCCGCAGGCGGTATGGGTGTGAACTTTACCCTTCGGAGTGCGATCAAAACGCTGAACTCCGAAACATCCGCGTCCATCTTTCAGGGGGAAAAGATGAGTTTCCGGCATGGTGATCCCGGCTGCTTTTGCCGCCAGAGAGTAGCGGTGTTCCAACTCTCCGGAGGTCTGCGAATCGTGTCTTTCAGAAAACTTGATGATCCACGGAGTAAACCCGTCAGGAATTGTTTTACCTCCATGAATGATTTTTTTGCGGTCACTTGAAATATACGCCACGATCTTGGGACGGGCTCCCCCGGAGGAACCATTGAGTTTCAACAGTTCATCCAGAACAAGGCTCTCTTCGCCCTCAAGAATCCGATCAACTTCACCAGACAGTGAATCGAGTTCAATATCGCCGTACAAATCAGAATCCTCGGCTGCCGGTTCGTATTCCAATGCACCCATCGGATTTGCTCCGATGAGTGAAAGCCGGTCAAGGGGAGTTATTTCAGCATAAGATTTGCCCAGCTTTCGGAGTTTGCGGTCAAGAAGCAGACATCCCCAGCCGTCAGGCAAGCTGTCATTAAAGAGTCCGAAAAGTCCATCGAAAACATGGGTTTTTTCTTCAAACACTCCCGCTTTCAAAGGCAGTTTGAAAGGCGACAACTCAATACCGCTTTTCAGGAACCCCGGAGCATATTCAAAAAAGATCCGCTGTTTATCCTGATGCAGTAAGCCGACTTCCTGACGGCAGCCGTACATATTCAAAAAGACTTTAAGTTTCATTTCTTCCTCGCTCTCTGCCGCACCTTTGCGGCTTTGAACTCATAAAGCGAAGCAGGGACATCATCGGCTGCGAAGAGAGTTTTGAAATCATCCAATCTCCCCAGTACCAGAGCGATGCGGAGCAGATGATTGAACTGGACTTCACCGGTCTTTTCAAAACGTTTGACTGTGCCTACTGCAATACCGGCTTTGTCGGCAAGCTCCTGCTGGGTGATATTCTGCTCCAAGCGCAACGCTTTGGCACGTTGTGCCGTCTGAAGCATCACATCAGCGGGGGTAATTAAAAGAATATCGGTCATTATGCTATCCCTTATCTGTTGTTTTTAATATATAATATACAGCACAATGGCTGTAAGTCAAGTGATTTTCTCTAAAAAACGTAATCTTACGGATAGAAACTGACGGTTATTTTTTATGGCTTGAAAAGTAGCTGATGCGGTGCTATTTTGTAACATCGGCAGTAAAAAAAGTTCCCACAAATTTCCCACAATGTGGGAACAAATTTTAAGCTGCAAGTTGTTCAACAATCGTAAGATGCATGAGATGAAGCAGTTGCGGTTTTTCAGCCAAAAGGTCCAGCCCCCGCTACGTTTTCGTTGGTTACTTATTCAGTAGCCAACTCAAACTACCGCTTTTATCTCATCAACGGTAAGAGTTCAATCACTTTTTAATTGACTTTTGTAATGACCTCTGTCTATTCCCGGATATAGCTGAAAATGGTCTGTTTTTACAAGATGAAAACCTCAAACGGTACTAAACGGTACCGTTTGAGGTGAAATAAGCACAAAAATGGCGGAGAGGGCGGGATTCGAACCCGCGGTACGGTTTCCCGTACGACAGTTTAGCAAACTGTTGCTTTCGGCCACTCAGCCACCTCTCCGCGTTGCAGCAGTTTTTATGTTGCTGCTGCACAACATTTATCCGAATTTTACTTACTTCGCTGCGCGACGGATGCCCAGCTCAGTGGTAAGAGAAAGATAACGTTCAACGTTTTCACGTTCCAGATACGCCAGAAGACGTTTACGCAACGCAACCATGGCGAGCAGACCGCGACGGGTGCTGTTATCTTTCTTATTGTTACGAAGATGCTCGGTAAGTTCTCGGATACGGGCACTCAGCAGTGCGATCTGCACTTCCGGAGATCCGGTATCGCCTTCTTTACGACCATACTTCTTGATGATTTCACTTTTTGCAGCTTTGTCCATTTTCCTGTTCTCCATAAATTTTTTTTTACTCGCATTCTGCAGAATCGCGCCCGGACTCAAATTTAGGTCGCGTTCCACCTGAACCGCTTTTACCTAATATAGCATTGTTTTCTTCTATTTGCAAGTCGCATTTTTAAATTTTTTCACAGATATTCCATGATTTCCCCAAAAACAATGTTTTTACCGCCGTCCGGCATCACTGCCGGACGACGCAGAACAGCTTGAGGATACGGCTTATTCCATTTCCTTGAGCGCAGCTTTGCGGCTCAAGCGGATCTTGCCGGAGTTGTCGATGTCGATGACTTTGACGGTGACATAATCACCTTCAGAGCAAATATCCGTGACTTTGGCAACGCGGTAGTCAGCCATTTCGGAGATATGGAGCAGTCCGTCCATTCCGGGCAGGATCTCCACAAAGGCACCGAAATCGCGGATCGTAACCACTTTACCGCGGTAGATCTTGCCGATTTCAGCTTCGGCGGTGCAGGCGATGACCCGTTCCTTGGCGGCATTGAGCTGTTCCAGATTGGCAGCCATGATCTTGACGGTACCATCTTCTTCAACGTCGATGGAAGCGTGGGTTTCATCGGTGATGGAACGGATATTCTTTCCCCCGGGGCCGATAAGGGCACCGATCTTATCCGGATTGATCTTGACCATGTCGATACGCGGCGCGCGCGGGCTGATGTCTTCGCGGGGCGCGGAGATGCACGCTTCCATGACATCGAGGATCTTCAACCGGGCGATCCGGTCACGTTCCATACCTTCGCAGAGCAGATCGATGGGGATGCCGGGGAGCTTGAGGTCGAGCTGGAATCCGGTGATACCTTCGCGGGTACCGCAGACCTTGAAGTCCATATCACCGAAGTGATCTTCGGCACCGATGATATCGGTAAGCAGCAGACGTTCGCCGTTGTCACCGGTCACGAGGCCGCAGGAAATACCGGCGACCGGAGCGGTGATGGGGACACCGGCATCCATCAGAGAAAGCGTGGCACCGCAGACAGATGCCATACTGGTGGAACCGTTACTGCTCATGATTTCGGAAACGCAGCGGATGACGTAGGGGAAATCCTTGGGAATGACCTTGGAAACAGAACGTTCCGCCAGATTGCCGTGACCGATCTCGCGGCGGCCGGGGCCGGCGATACGGCCGACTTCGCCAACGCTGAAGTTGGGGAAGTTGTAGTGCAAATAGAAACGTTTGATGTCGATACCGGTTTCGCTGGTGAGGTCATCGACTTCCTGAGCATCTTTTTCGTTACCCAGAGTGGTGATGACCAGAGCCTGAGTTTCGCCGCGGGAGAAGAGGGCACTGCCGTGAACCACGGGAAGCACGCCGACTTCAGCAGAGAGGGGACGGATATCGGTGATACCGCGGCCGTCGGGGCGGAACTGACGGGTGAGGATGATGCGGCGGGTAACATCACGGACGTGGTCATCGAAACCGATGGCGGTCATAAAACCGTATTCCTGGTCGGAAAGGTCGGAAAACTGTTCGCGGAGAGCTTCGCGCATTTCGGCGCGGAGGGCATCCATGGCGACACTGCGGTCTTCCTTGCCGGGGATGACACAGACATCATCGATACGTCCGGCGCAGAAATCTTCCATCGCCTTCTGCAAGGCTTCGGGAACCAGATAAAGTTTATAATCTTTTTTGGGACGACCGGCGATTTTGGCGAGTTCGATCTGGGCTTCGCACTGCTTGACGATCGCGGCATCGGCGGCATACATGGCATCGCGCATTTCCGCTTCGGTAAGAAATTCGGCTTCACCTTCGATCATGATGACCTGACCGGGGCGACCGGCGTAGATAAGTTCGAGGCGGCTGCGCTTCATCTCTTCGCGGGTGGGGTTGATGACATACTTGCCGTCGATCTGACCGACGCGGACCGCACCGATGGGGCCGTCGAAGGGAAGGTCAGAGAGCATCAGAGAGACGGAAGCACCGAGCATTGCCAGCACGTCGGGTTCGTTGACACCGTCAGCAGAAAGCATCGTTCCGCAGACCTGGACTTCGTCAAAGAAGCCCTTGGGGAAGAGCGGACGGATGGGACGGTCGATCATGCGGCAGATGAGGATCTCCTTGGTGGAGGGGCGGCCTTCGCGCTTGATGTAACCGCCGGGGAACTTACCGGCAGCGGCATACTTTTCCCGGTAGTCGACCTGAAGCGGGAAGAAGTCAGTACCTTCGCGGGGGGCACCGCTGCAAGCGGTGGTCAGCACGATGGAATCCCCCATGCGCACCAGACAGCTGCCATTGGCCAAACCTGCTACTTTTCCGGTCGAAATTTCCATCGTCCGGGAACCGTCGAGCTGAAAAACAACTTTTTTTTCTTCGCCCATAATACATTTTCCTTTCAAAAAATAAAAAATTCCGGGCGGACAGAAGGCGCATTGCATCTGCTTTTTCACGGATCAGTGTCCGGATAACCGGTTCCACAGGCGGCGGAATCCCGGTATCACGACTCCGGAAAGAGCTTATTTCCCGAATCGTGATAACGACCGAATTCCACGTGCCAGGTGCGGAATACTACCCCTGATCTCTGACCAAAAGCGGCGAGTCGCCCCCTATCTGCCATACACTCAACATATAATATATCACTGCTTTACAAAAAAATCAAGGGGAATGGGAAACATCCTGTTTTTTGCCCACAGATATCCCATCATTTTTCACTCAAGGCATGAGCAAGGCGCAAATCTGCGGAATGCCGCAGAGCGAGGTCTCCGGTTTTACATATCAACATCCTCAGGCATGTGCTGACAGGAACAGCCGGCATCGCAGGTGATGATTTCGCCACTCATATTGGAACTGTCGCTTCCGGCGAGGAAGGCGACAACATTGGCAATGTCACTGCCTTTGGCTTCGTGACGCAGCGGACAATTCATCCGGCGGCGTGTTTTGACTTCTTCGGACAGTTTGTCCCATCGTTCCGTGTAGATATAGCCGGGGGCGCATGCGTTGACCCGGATACCCAACGGTCCCAGATCAAGCGCAAGGGCGCGGACCATAGAGTTGATCGCGCCTTTGCTGGCGCAGTAAGCGGTACGGTTGCGAATGGCGCGTTGGGCGGTGTTGGAGGAAAGAAAGACCACACAACCCCTGCTTTGCTGTTTTAAAAAGAAACGGTTGACCGCCATCTGGGTCACTTGAAATCCGCCGATGACATTGACCGAAAACACCTCCTTCACATAGTCCGGGGACATATCGACGAAAGGTTTTCCGATTCCCTGATGGGCGGCGTTATTGACCAGAATATCCAGTGTTCCTGCTTCGCGTTCAATGATATCGAACAGATTTGTCACCTGCTGTATATTGGAAACATCACACGGAATGGCGCGGAACCCGGTAACGCCCATATCGTGAAGCATTGCTTCACCTTTGGCAGTGGATCCCGGAGTGGAACCGCACATGAATACGGTTGCTCCTTCGCGGACAAATTTTTCTGTGATATACAGTCCGGTGTTGCGGTTGCCGCCGGTAACAAGGACAACTTTGTCATTGAATCTTCCCATAGATCACCTCAATTTTCACAAATAAGTTCGTAATAAAATTCTGCATCGGGGGGGCGGATGTTGGTCAAATCTCCCCGGTAATGGCGCAAATTGGTACGGATATACGGGTGTTTGAGGAGTTCGGTTTCGTTGAGTTCGATACCCAGACCGGGGCGGGTGGGGATGGTCATTTGTCCGTTGCGGAGGATAAGTTTTTCATCGCAGATATCTTTGCGCCACGGAACATCGCTCATCATCATTTCCAACATAACGAAGTTGGGAACACATGCGGCAATCTGCAAAGTGGCGGCATTGGCGACAGGGCCGGAGGGGTTGTGCGGGCAGAAGCCGATGTGCCGGGCTTCGGCTTCGCCTCCGAGGAGGCGCATTTCCATGATCCCTCCGGCATGGGAGATGTCGGGCTGGATGTAATCGGAGCAATTCAATTCAAAGAATTGACGGTATTCGTAACGGTTGTAAAGCCGTTCACCGGCGGCGATGGGGACACGGACCCGTTCTTTGACTTCGCGTATACCGGATTTATCATCCGGTGGAATTGGTTCTTCAAACCAGAAAATATCGAAATCCTCCAGAGCCTTACCGATTTTCACAGCGGTTGGGATATCGAATCTGCCGTGTCCTTCGATGAGCAAGTGCATATCTTCTCCTACTGCGGCAGAAACTTTTTCGATACATTCCAGAGCTTGCGCAAGTTCACGTTTACCTATTTGCATCCACGCTTTGCCGAAAGGATCCCATTTGCAGCCGGGGAATTTCTTGTCGCGCAAAAATGCGGCTTTTTCCGCAAATTCATCCGGGGTTTTCGCCGGAGCGAACCAGCCGTTGACGTAGACCGGAACGGCATCGCGCACCTTGCCGCCCAGCATCTGGCAGACCGGAACGCCCAAATCTTTACCTTTGATGTCCCAGAGTGCCATTTCCACTCCGGCAAGTGCGCTCATCAATACCGGACCGCCGCGCCAATAGGCGTCGCGGTAGCAATCGTGGCGGAAGGCTTCGATATTGTGCGGATCACTGCCGATGAGATAATATTCCAAATCGTGGATGGCGGCAACGACAGTCGGTTCTTTGTATTCCAGCGTTGCTTCGCCCCAACCGTGGATACCGGCATCCGTCTCCACTTTCACAAAGACGAAATTGGTGCGGAATGCGTTGCAGACAAAAGTTTTTACAGCAGTTATTTTCATTTTTCAATCCACTTGATCAAATACCCGGACATAATCAACGATAAAGGCATCTTTGCCGATGACTTCATAAGATTCCGGAGTCGGTTGATGATTTTCGTAACGATAACCGCGCACTTCGGTAGTGAGCAGAATAAACTGCGGCCGCCTGGAAACATACTGGTCGATGTGCCCATCTTCCCTGCCATCGATGTAAAAGGTATAACCGTTTTCATCCCAGAGCATACCGAAGCGGTGGAATTGTTCCATATCGAAATTGTCCACGCCTCCGACCTTGGCGCGCTTCATATCCAGGCCATAACCGCCGGTGAACGCATTGTGGGCAGCGATTTTACCATGCCAGAAACATTCCATTATGTCAAGTTCAGTACCGCTTTCGGCGGGATCAAGAGATGCTCCGATAATGGGGGATTGCAGCCAGAAAGCACTCCACCAGCGGTTGTCCGGCATCTGCTGGAGTTTGCACCGGCACTCGTAGTAACC
>JAFVSW010000252.1 GCA_017503545.1 Lentisphaeria bacterium
ATAATCAACTCCTTGATTTTCAAGTTTGTTATACAACAATATAAAAACTGTCTTATTCATTACGAATCACATCCCTGTTATTTCATGCGGAATATACAATTCTTCCTTAAATGGAATAAAATATTGTTTTTCCACCGTCTCACCCCGGATCACACGCTCCAATACTTCCACAGATTTCTGAAATACGGCAGAAAGATCAACATACAGTTTCACCACGCCGCCGGACTCCCGTCTTGTCACATATTGAGCATCCACCGTTTCGCCGTCCCCCCGGACGATCACAAGATCTTCGGGAATACGGATCCCCTGCTCCCGCAGTACACTGGCAAGAATATAACAATCAAACTTTTCAGCACACAGTATACGGACTCCCTGTTCAAACACCATCGTCTTGATTTTTTCAGCAATTGCCAAACTGTCCCGCACCCCGGTATCGGATGTAGTCGGCACACGCAGAAAGTGATCCGGATATGCACTCAAACCGCATTTTTCAGCCGCATTTTGCCAATACCTTCTGTGAGAAAGCGCAAGTGATTCCGGTTTTTCCTCATACACAGGCACATACCCTTCCAGAAAAGCTGTATTCCCGACAATGCCATACTCTTTCAATTGACGGAAAACATTACAATATCCATCTTCCAAAGCCATGGAAATCACCGGGATTTTTACTTGATCCGGATCCGCTTCCGACCAGAACACAACTGCCGGAACACGCTGGCTCATTGTCTCAATGATATCGCGATGTGCAGTACAAAGCACCACACCATCCACCAGACCGTTCACTACAGGCTTGCAGAAAAATCCTTTCCGGTCACGATACGAGTAATTCATACCGGTATAGCCATTCTTTTTACATGCGGAATCAAAATGATACAAAATATCTTTCTGAATGGAAATATCAATGGGGGTAGAACTGGGCCAGTAGCAGACATTCATGATCAACCCGGTATTCTCCCGTTCCGCACTTTCCCGTGCAAACAATTTCTGTGCATAAGGATTCGGCGTATAATTCAACTCATTGACAACTTTCCATACCCGCTTAATCGTTGATTCAGAAACACGTCCAGTGCCTTTCAGGACATAACTGACCGTGGCGATACTCACCCCGGCAGCCTTGGCAACATCACGGATCGTTGATTTTCTATTCGTCATAACAGGACCTTTTGATTAACAAGTTAAGCACTACCCAATATTATAATCATTTTTTTGAAAAAAACAAGTCCCGAAAATAATTTTTTGAATTTTTTTTGGATTTATAGATAATGTGGAGCTCAAAAATAATTCAAGTATTTCTTGTGGAATCAAAAAACAAACAAAAAAACTTGTTTTTTTCTTGCTATTTGATTGCAAAGATGCTATATTGATTCCAGAACAGAAATATAATATTTCAAATATGAAACGATAGTAACTGAAACCTATGGATAAAAACACCATCCCTGCCGTCGAAAAAACATTGCAGCTGATCGAGTATCTGGCACAAACAAAAACGCCTTTGTCACGTACAGAGCTGGCAAAACAACTTCATGTTACGCCATCCACATGTTACCGCATTTTACAGACACTCCTCAAATACGGATGGATCAGCAGGGCTGATAACACACGTTTCTCATTAGGCGGCGGTTTGCTCCCGATTGCAAGAGACCTTTGTGATGCCACATCCCGCTATGATCAATTACAGGGAACGTTGGACCGATTGGCAAAGAAAACCGGGTTGAGCAGTAAATTTTCCATTCGCCGCAATGCAAAACAGATTACCATACTCCGCGGAGAACCGGGAACAAATGTTCATGTCAGCGGTAAAGTCGGGGGTGAATTTCCCATTGTGGAAGGGTCCGTCGGTGCGGTATTGCTTTCCAAAGAGGAGCCGGATGAAATTGCGGATATGATGCTGAAATGTCAGGAGGATATACCGGAATCCATGGATAGCAAACTGTTGATGAAACGAATCCTTTTTTACCGTAAAAACGGTTATGTGATTTGTGACAACAACCGTTGGAATATTCACGCCATGAGTACCGGGGTATATGAAAACGGGGAATTATCCGGTGTATTGACGTTATTGGGTTGGGAAGCCGATTTCCGTTCATCCCGTCTTGCCGCACTGGAAAAGTCATTGAAAAATTATGCAAAAGAATGTCAAACTATATTAGAAAATCAGGAGTAAAAAACATGAAAATCGATCCGTCCACATTGAAAATCACCGACATGCGTTTTGCCGACATTGACGGCGCACCGAAACGCTGTACATTGGTCAAAATCTACACAAATCAGGGTATTGTTGGATACGGGGAAGTGCGCGATGCTTCCAGTCGTACCTATGCCGCAATGCTGAAAAGCCGTATCCTCGGTGAAAACCCGTGTAACGTGGAAAAAATCTTCCGTCGCATCAAACAGTTCGGCGGCGATTCCCGTCAGGCTGGCGGTGTTTGTGCGGTAGAAGTGGCATGTTGGGATATTGCAGGGAAAGCCTGGGGCGTTCCCGTGTGGCAGCTGCTGGGCGGCAAGTACCGTGATAAGATCCGTTGTTATTGCGATACCGATTCCGAAGGCGGCGGTCGTGACATGGGGAAAGCCTTGAAAGAACGTATGGCAAGAGGGTTCACATTTTTGAAAATGGACTTGGGGATCGAATTGCTGATGAACGTTCCCGGCACTCTTTCTGCGCCGCTGGGCTTTCTGGAAACCATGAAAGAATACAAACAGGTATTCAAAACGCCTCACGGCTCCATCAATCCTTCCGCCATGCGCGGTGCGGCATACGATTTGTTCAATACCGCCCATCCGTTCACCGGAATCCATCTGACGGAAAAAGGTTTGGATCATCTGGAAAAATATATGGCGGATGTCCGTGCGGAAATCGGGTATGAAGTTCCCATTGCCATCGACCATCTCGGTCACATCCCGCTGGAAGACTGCATCAAATTGGCAAAACGGTTGGAAAAATACAATCTTGCCTGGATGGAAGATGCGGTTCCCTGGCAGATGACTGATCAATGGAAACGTCTGGCGGAATCCACCACGGTCCCGCTGGGTACCGGGGAGGATATGTATCTGAAAGAAAGTTTCAAACCCCTGTTTGAATCCGGCGCATTGGCAGTTGTCCACCCTGACATTCTGACTGCCGGGGGTATTCTGGAAACAAAGAAGATCGGCGATATGGCAGAAGAATATGGTGTGCAAATGAATCTGCACATGGCAGAAAGTCCAATCGCCTGTATGGCAGCCGTTCATGTTGCCGCAGCGACACGGAATTTCATGTCATTGGAACTCCACAGTGTGGATGTGCCCTGGTGGGGCGATCTGGTGAACCCGGCATTGCGTTACGATGGCGGCTTCATCACGGTTCCGGATGCCCCGGGTCTCGGTATTGAATCGTTGAACGAAGATTTGATCCAAGAACATCTCCACGCCGACTTCCCGGAAGCCTGGGCTCCCACCGATGAATGGGATAAAGAATGGTCCAACGACCGTCAATGGTCATAAATCATATAAAGAGAAAGATGTATACCATGAGCGACAATTCCAGAAAAGAAGTATTGAAGCATTTTGCGAAACGTCAGGCGTATATGGATGACCGTATCAAATACGGGATCGAAACGAACCGGAAGGGCATTG
>JAFVSW010000253.1 GCA_017503545.1 Lentisphaeria bacterium
GAGTACGAAACCGGTTGCAAAATGCAGATGCGGCAATTTCTGATGCGCATCAAAGATTTCCTGACAATCTTCAATGGAGGTGGCAAGGGGTTTTTCCGTGAATACGTGTTTGCCCGCATTGAAAGCGGCAAGAATATGTTCTTTATGATAAGCGTTGGGAGAGAAGACCATCACCCATTCCACGCCGGGGGTGTTGATGGCTTCCATATAGCTGGAGCATCTGTGATATTTTTCTTTATCCACTTCCCAGACACGTTCGGCTTCATCCATAATGCCGCTGTGGGGATCGTATGCGGCGAGGATTTCGATTCCGCGCTTGGAATCCCGCAACAGATTATGTACAACACCTCTGGAACGGGCACCACATGCGATTACTGCAACACCGACTTTTTTGACTTCTGACATATTAAATTCCTTTCGTCTTAAGATTAAGTTTCAATACACAGCACAACGGATCGACCGGTTCTTCGGGGAGTCCGTTCAATTGAATACCGCCGCGTTCCTGTTTGAATGTGATTTTTGCATCGGATCCGAGCAGCTGAACACTTTCGATTTCCTTTTTCACCGCCGGAATAAAAAGATTTTCTCCGGGGTAATTGATGAGATATCCGTAATACGCTTCCGGCGTTCCCGCAAGTTTACAGAACTGATTGCCATTGCTGTGCGTGACAGTAAGGACATCCGGCTCATAATGAACATTGTAAACCGCTTCAGGATACCGGTTCACCCAGGCACCGATTTTTTCGATCAATTCTTTCTGCCAGGCGGGAATCACACCATTTTCATCCGGACCGACATTCAACAGCAAATTGGTTTCCTGATACAATGCCGTCACAAGAAGATTGATCAATTCATATTCATTCTTTTTGTAAACTTCGTTCTTGAAATAACCCCAGTGAGAGTTTGCATTGCCGCCGAGGGTGAAACAGGCTTCGCAAAGTTTGTCGGCTCCTTTGCCGGAAACACCTTCCGGGGTCGAAAAATCTTCCGGCAGACCGGAACGGTTGTTGATCAGAATATCCGGCTGAAGAGAACGGACCATTGCATTCAATTCTTCGGCATGCCAGAAACGTGCAACTTCCGCCACTCCATCCGTGAACAGAGAGGGATAACACCAGCCGCCATCGTACCAGAGAATGTCGATCTTGCCGTAATTGGTCATGAGTTCCCGGACTTGAGCAAATGTCAATTCCCGCATTTTGTCCGCCTGTTCCTGGGAATCAGAGATTTTCGGATAACCGAAACGCCAATCGCCCAGAGAATAATACAGTCCGACTTTCAACCCGTGACGGCGGCAGGACTCCACATATTCTGCCACAAAGTCACGATGAGCCGGAGAGTTCATGGAGTTGAACGGATCCGCTTTGCTGTCAAACATGGCAAACCCTTCATGATGGCAGGTGGTGAACACCATATATTTCATACCGCAGGCTTTTGCAAAGGAGCAGAGAGAATCCATATTGAAATTCTGCGGGTTGAACTGCTTCATGAGTTCCGCATATTTTTCTTTCGGATAACGTTCCATATACATCGCCCATTCCCCGCGTCCAAGAACAGAATACAGTCCCCAATGAACAAAAAGTCCCAATTTTGCTTCACGGAACCATTTATGATTTTCGGGAATCATGATACACACCTCTTAAAACTTAATCGTTTCGCCACGTTCTCTGGAGAGTTCTGCCGCTTCCGCAATGGAAGTGGAAAGTTTACCCTGTTCCAGTGTGGAAAGATTCTCCACTTCGCCTTTGACTGTCCGGATAAAGTTATCCAGCAGCAACGGGTCAGCACCGCCATGGCCGCCATCGGTCATGGGGACTTCGTACGTGAAATTTTCTTTTGTCCAGCGGTCGGTGATCCGGATCGTTCTGTTATGCAGACTGACCTGTGCGATGGCACGATCGCCGACGATTGTATAAATACGGTCCGAGAAACCGCAGACAAAACATTCCATGTGGCAGACTCTTGCGCCATTTTCGTATTCCACAATGGCAAAGCCGTTATCGTGCGCACTCAAGTCAGACATGTACATGCAGGAATCTTTCCGGTATCCATCTTCCTTGATGGCTTCTTCGCCCCACATTTTTGTATCCTTTTCCGGGTGTGCATCTTTGCAAATACCGTTTTTGGCATAATAACAGCAATTGCAGCCGGGTCCCACCGGAATGTCTTTTTCCAGTTTGAACGGAATGTTTTCCGGGCGAAAGACATTCATGCCTGCAAAGCAGGAGACTTTGACCGGTTTCGGGAAGCCCAGATACCAGTTGAAAATATCAAAGTCGTGACTGCCTTTGTGATTCCAAAGTCCGCCGCTGTAAGATTTTTTCCCGTTCCAGCGAGCCATATAAGTTCTGCCGGCATCATAAAATTCACGGTTTTCGATCAGGATAACTTTACCGAGAGTACCTTGATCGATGATTTCTTTCATTCTTTTCAGAACCGGATGATGGCGCAGATTAAAGCCCATCATAGCGATTTTGCCGCTTTTGTTCATGGCATCGATCACATTTTGACAGCCCTGTGCGGAAACAGCAAGGGGTTTATCAATAAGGATATTGATTCCATGATTCAAGACTTTTACCGCACATGCTTCGTGTTCCGCATCCGGCGTGGTGATCACGGCACAATCCAGATTTTCTTTTTCCAGCATTTCATCCAGATCAGTGTACATATTACCGCCCAGGAAAGCCTGAACTTCGCGCATACGCACGATATTGGTATCGTGCAAAGCACAAATTTCGCAGTCCTCACGGTCTTTCAGCATTGCACCGAAAGCCAATCTGCCGCGTGCGCCGCATCCGATGATCCCAACTTTTAACTTCTTTTCCATTCTAAAAACTCTTTCTATGGAGGCAAATTCAAAAGTCTTCAAAAATGCCTGAAAAACCTTGTTGCGATCTGAAAACGGAGCGTTTGAGGCTTGTCCGCCGTAGCCTTGGCGAAGGTGGATGGTTATTTTCCACACCTTGTCGCGGCATAGCCGTAAGGCGACGCCGGAACAAACTACCATTTTCATCTCATCAACAATCTTTTTTCAGTCAAATTTTGCCGGACTTTTGAAATTACCTCTACGTTTATTTGTTGTCATTTCAAACTTGAAATGACGGTCGATATTATTCCTTTACAAATGAATTTTTCAACGCTTCCGGAATTTCCTTCAAGTTGAAATACTGTTCCATGTGCTGACAGTCATCCGCTTGATATAAGTATTCAATTCATCTTTTGCTGTCTGTTCGGAAGGAATTGGATTTTTGATATCCATCTTGACCGTCGCCGTTCCGTCGATGACGACGGGTACGGCAGAACAAATCGTAATAGAGAGCAGCAAACATGCTGCAATATAAAAAAGTTTGCTCATAATGCACAATCCTTTTTATTGATTACGCCGGATCAGAGTTTCTTTCTCCAGTACTTGAGTGAATTTTCCACCTGCATATTTTTATATTTCGGTCCCATCAACTCTTTTGCTTTTGCATAATAGGATTCACAAAGTTTGATATTGTGCAATCTGGAAACAGCAAAGAATGCGGCAGAGCCATAAAATCCGGCACGGACTTTATTGTTGAAAGACGTATCTTCTGCGGATTTTGCCAGCAGATCAACGGCTTCCTTATTCAAACTGAATGAGGTGAGATAACGCACTTCGGCAAGAATTTTGCCGCTTTTCAAACCGGGCATCTGCTTCAGAATCTCAAGTTCTTTCTTTGCGGCTGCCTGATCTCTTTTGTTGATCATGTTCATCATGATGTTTTCCTGAATCGCGTAATAGCTGCCGGGCTTTGCACCTTTGAACTGTTTGGCAGCACGGAGAGCTTTATCTGCTTCAGCAAATTTTTTCTGGGATGTCAATGTTTTACTGTAAGCAATCTCCACATTGATACAAGCGGCAGCAGAAGTTGCACCCGGCGTACGTTTCATGTTGGCAGCAGCCAGTTTGCGGGCGGCATCGAATTTTTTCGCGCGGGTTAAAACAGTGACCTGACCGGCAAGCAAAGAACTGCGCTTGTTTTTCAAACGGTTCTTTTCATGGACATTAAGATTCGGTGTTTTTTCTGCTTTTTCAACAAGAGCGATTGCCCCGGCGAAATCATTCATTCTGTTGGAATAAATCGTTGACAGTTCCTGAATGGCTGTCACATAGTTGCCCAGCGTCTTTTTCTGATTGTCATCTTTCAATTTCAGAACTTTTTCATAATCATTGATCGCACCGCCGAAGTCATTCAATTTGATTTTTGCCTTGGCGGATTTGATTAAGGCTTCCTGCACATTGGCAGCATCTTTTTCGCTGGAAATGATGGTCTGATATACACAAATGGCATCGTTGTATTTTTTTGCTTTTTCCAGTTTCTGACCATATTTGATCAAAGCTTTTGTGCCTTGCTCTTTGGCTTTTGCAAATTCATTTGCATCGGCATAAACCACATTTGCACACAAAAGTGCGGCTGCGATAAAACGGATTGCTTTCATTCTATTCTCCTGATTTTATATACACTATACATGAGAATAAGGGATTTTTCAAGATATTCCATGTATATTTCTTTACATAATATTCTCAATGGTGTACAGTATTTTATCAGAATTGACAAAATACTGTATACTCCATCTCTCTTTTCTCTGTTTCTTACAGGTCGGTGTTACCGAATTTCAGGAACCAGAGATTTTCCGGATAGTTGGTATCGCGGTATGTGTAGAATTCCACGCCGCCATCCAGAAGCAGATAATTGTTCATCCCATTGCCGTGATAACCTTTTTTCGCCGCTTCCGGGTAGGAATATTCATTTCTGTCACGATTCCAGTTCACAGAGAGACCGGAACCCACTGCATTGTTGCTGTTGTGATTTTCCACATACAACAGAACGGTGTCGGGACCGCAAATAGAGTTCAGTTTTCTGGTTGTGAAATATTCGTCTCTGTTGGTATCCTGATTTTTGATTTCAACGGCAAACAGGTTCGCTGCATAACTGTTCTTTGCAAGATAGAACGGGTCATTTTCCATATAGGCAGGCAGTTTGTTCTGATCTGTCGGACAACGGAACATTGCAAATTTTGCAGCATCCCCTTTGACGGTCGGATTTTTAATGCCCAGGTAGGGAGCGATCTGGAGTTTCCAGCTGTCATGACCTTCTCCGGCATAAGGCATATTCCCCTTATGATCGGCAACATATTTAAATGTGGCTTTGCCCATGGCAAAAAGGTTTTCTGCACATTTTACAGCCTGGGCATCCCGTTTCGCTTTGCTGATGAAGAAACCGAATACGGATGTGCCGAGAAAGAGGACGGCAATGACAATAACGAGTTCTGTCAAATTGAAATATTTTTTGGCTCGTTTCATGTTTTTTACTCCTTGATCATAGATTTTTTCAATTGTTCGGGGATTTCTCTGATGTTGAACATCTGTTCAACCAACTGAGCATCCTGCCCACCATATTCACCGGATCCCAAACGGCGTTCCGCTTTGATGATGCGCGTACGGATATACCGGGCTTCCACGTCTTTCGGGAGAATTACGTCATCAAAGTTGAAGATTTCACGGAGATTACCTTCCTGCTGCAATTTTTCAGGAACGGTGACCGTTCTTTTGGGAACCATGACACGCCATGCTTTTTTGTCGAAAGATCCTTCTACAACATAAGTGGTTCTTCTGACGAAGCGTGCCTGATGGAAGACAGAAGTAATACGGTTGATGAACCGGTTTTCGCCCAGGTCGATCATCGTCCAACCAATACCCAGACCGGGTGTCCAGCCGGTATCCAATTTACCATCGTATGCGCAAGAAGCCTTGCCAAGTCCGTATTCACGGCTGGCGTATGCAACAATATTGCCGATTCCGTCGATCAGGTTCAAGGCGCGATGCTGGCGTTTATAACGGAGCCAATCTTTTTGTGTTTTGGATTTACCACGGATATAATTGCGGATCTCTTCAATGATTTCAGAAGCACTCTTTTCCAGTTTAACATGCTTTTTGACTTTTGCGTAGTCGGTACCGATCAGGAACATGACCGGGAGTATTGCTTCATACGTTCTGCGGATATGGGTACGGTTCTGTTCTTTTTTCGCCGCTTCATATCCCTGCATCAGAATCTTGTAACATTCCGCTGTCACTTCCGGCGCTTCATACGGCGCAGCAACCAACGGACCACCGCTGGTCATACCCACAAAGCCGGATTTCCAGTGTACTTTACGCAGATATTTGAAGTATTTATCCACATACGGACCCGCTGCCGGACCATAATATTCGTTACAGAACATGGTTTCCAACGCTTCCCCATTGCGGTGACATTCTTCCGGATCCCACATGGCACGGGCAAGGATCCACGGACGGAAAGGACAGCCCTGTTTCACCTGGAGACTGGTCATCAGACCGATTTCTTCCGGGAAATATCCGTCGGTAATACCCATGGCATGAACGTCACGGACGTTGGTCACGTTCATCAACTGGTCCGGATAGGTCATCCAGTGTGTGCCGCCCCAGACGTAGTCCCAGAACAGAACATGTTTACAAACTTTCTGCCATTCCTGGACCACATTTTTCATGAATTTGTTTGCCATTTTGTTTTTCGGGTCCATATACGGTCTGCCGCGGCGGACACCGAGAGCCACGATCTGTACTGCCACGTTGTCATTGGCTTTCATATCTTTCGGTGGAAGCGTACTGTTGATATAGGCAAAAACAATCAGTTTGACATTGGGAAATTCTTTTTTGACGATTTCGCCCACACGGTTGGCAAAATAGATCCAGCGGGCAGATTCACGGTTCCCGTGTTTTTTGATCAGGTCCTGACACGGTTTACAACCGCACATCCCCTTGTTGCCGTCCCCTTCCCCCATGTGGAGGAATTTGGCTCTCGGTGCTTTTTTCAAATAATAAATCGCACGTTTGGCGGTTTCTTTGATCAAACCTTCGTTGGTCAGACAGTAGTCCACAGTAACACCACGCTTGACCGGGTCGATACGCTGACCATTCTGGAAAGCAAAGTATTCCGGATGGTCTTTATACAGATAGCCGGGAATCAACCCGAGCATACCGTGAGATCCCAGCGGCGGTGCGTTGATGGAATTTTCACCATATTTTTTATTCAACTCTTTTTCTTCAACCGGACGGCTGGAGTTCAAAAGATTGTAGGTTGCCCAGCGGATACCTTCATCTGTAACACCCGGGAGAGCGCCGCGGCTGACAAATGCCGGTTTGCCGAATTTTTCAAATTCAGCGACCACGATTTTTTCTTTGGAAGGACAATATTCGCTGTAAGGATCAAACCAATGTACACCCAGTTTCCGGTCAAGAAACCAGTATGCACCATAAATCACCCCGGTCGGTCTGCCGCCGGTAATGATCACTTTGCCATCGGCACATTTGATCTTGAATTCTTCTTCCCCGAGTTTCGCATCATAACGCAGAATGATCTGAGCTTTTGCGGAACTTTTACCTTTGTATTCGGCAAAAATACGTTTGACATAACTTTTCAGTTCTGCCATTGCGGTCTTTTCCGCTTCCGATGGAGTTTTGATCTCCATTTTTACTTGTGCTGTTCCGTCAATCGTGACATCTTTCCCGAAGATGCACAATGAGACTGCCAACACAAATGCACTTAACAATGATTTTGACATTTCGACGTTCCTTTCTTTGTTTTTATTGTCGAGTTTTTATATAATTTTTGTGTTCGTTACCCCGTTTTCAGACACAATAAGCCCCATGCTTTGCATTTTATATTTAATGTCAAATAGTCTTATTGCGTTTATTCTTAATGTATTGCAGTCTCTTGTCAGGCCCCTTTTATTTTGAAACTGTCATTTCTACAAAATTTCCGGAATTGTAATACACCTTGGCTTTATTCGTATTAATAGGAAGGGTGGCATTCCAAAATCCCGCCCCGTTGATCTGGCTTATATGACCATCCAAAAATGCCATATTGGTTTTTTGATTGTGAATCATAGTAATATGGGCATTATTGGAAGCCGTAAGATTCCAGCCATAATCCGGCCATGGTTTTTTCTTATTCACTTCATGGCGGGTCATACATTCCGCAAAAAGAATAAAACGGGTTGGATTTTTAATTTTCGCAGTGCGCAATCCTTTGCCATTCGAGTCTTTATCGATGGGAATATAATAATCGATAACTCCAGTTATTCTGATATTGACCGGAGAATAAGCAAGTGTATTGGTATCGCGGGGGGCTCCGCTTACTGCCTGGATCGTCGGACAGTAAAAACTATTTTTTACATTCTTGTAATACCCCCATTTCTTCATTTCACTCCAGTAATTTGTTCCGTTACTGCCGAGGTAAATCATACCTTTAAAGTCATCTCCGTACCGAAGGGCTTCCATTGCAGTCTGTTTTTGGTTGCTCTGACACTGTGCGCTTTGTGCCGTGGCTTTGACAGCAGACAATGCAGGCAGCAACATCGCCGCAAGAACGGCGATGATGGCAATAACAACTAATAATTCAATCAGGGTGAAGCGGATCCGCTTCACCCGCACATGTGCGGGTGCGCAAATTTCATTGTGGATCAAACCGGATAAAGCACTTTTTAGAGTTTCTTGTTTTTTCATTGTCGCAGCTCCTTACAGTGTTTGTGTTTGTGTTTTAATGTTACTTATTCGCTTCAAATTGTACTTCGCCGGTGGATTTGCCGGTAATCAACTGATATTTGTTTTTCCGCAAATCCAAATCGGCAACCGAGATGGTCCCGCGGGTCAGACGGCAGGCGTAATTCACGATATCAACCGCAGTTTCAAACGCAGGCGGCTTGAGATAGGTCAGAGACGGAATCATACCCTGAAAAATCAAGCCCGGAGATTTTGCCATGATCTTGATATCTTTGCCGATCTTCAAGTGCGATTCTTTACAGATTTCATACAAATCACTGACCAAATAAGAATAATTGCAAAGCAGAAATTCCGGACGGTCTTTTTCCAGTTTTTCTTTTAATGCAGAACCGATATTTTCCTGATCATCAAATTTCCAATCATACTTTTCCGGCGTTTTGAGTCCGGCTTCTTTACACAGCTTTACAAATAATTCCGCCTGCGTCCGCAACGCATGATGTTCCGGCGTGCGTTTATCCAAGTAAGTAACGATCCCGGCACTGCGGCAACCGCTTTTCACCGCATATTCCACGGCCGTTGCAATCGCACCACGGTTGTCCGAACTGATCTGGATCACATCATCCGGAGTGATATCATATTCACTGAGAATATTGAAGACAAACATTTCCTTTGCCAACATGTTCCGGTACTTTGCCAATTGTCCGCCGACAAACAACACAGCATTGTTCTGCCGGATCTGTGCCAACCGCTGATTCAAAAGCCGTTCCGGCATTGTTTCATCCAAATAGATAAAATTGATCCTGGCGCCGTAGATTTCCGCACCGCGAAGCAAGCCCAGATGAATTTCCGAGTTGGTGATCCAGTCTTCCGGGGAAAGACAATTCGGGGAGATCATAGCTTCCGGAAAAACAAAGGCAATATTGGCAGTCTGCTTTTCTTCCACAAAATCTTTCCGGACAAAAAGTCCGCTGCCGGGGATGGATTCCAATGCCCCTTCGTCCTTGAGCAAACGCAAGGCTGTCTGCACAGAAACGGTACTGACGCCGAATGCATTCGCGATCATGCGGACACTGTCGATCTTCTTTCCGGGCACATAATAACCACATTCGATGCGTTGCCGCAGGATCCGCACCAATTGATCGGGGAGCGATTCCCGACTGTTCTTATCAATTACAAATTTTTGAATTTTCATTTTGAGTTCACTCAACCGTATTAAGCAGAAATCATCTGCATAATTAATAATTTGCGCAAAATTGTATCAACTGCACTATCACAGTTTCAATACAGTTTAAAACATAGCACCGTATTTTGAATTGTCAAGCAAATTTTTCATAAAAAATCAAAAAAAAGCAGGAATATCGCCTGACACCGGAAAGAAAGGTAATAATATTTGCAATATTGAAAAACTATGGTATATTAAAACTGTATTGAAACTGTATTAATCAACAAAAACAAAATCATCCCGGAAGGAGACTTAATTATGTTTACTGGAAAAGAAAAACAATTGCAGGCTTTACTGGATGAATATACCGCATCCGGCGTGGAATGTGGTTGTCAGCTTGCCGTTTATCACAAAGGGAAACTGTTATATGATTTGGCAAGCGGTTATACGGATGACAGCAAAAAAGAAAAAATTACATCGGATACGCTGTTCCCCGTATTTTCTGCCGGTAAGAGCGTGGTCACAGTTCTGATGCTGCTCCTGAAACAGGAAAAAGTATTTGATATTGATGAACCCGTTTCTCTGTATTGGAAAGAGTTCGGCAAAAACGGCAAGGAAAAAATCACGATCCGCCATATCCTCAACCACACATCCGGGTTGCATAATGCGCCGGAACATTTGAAGTTTGAGGATTATTACAAGTGGGATGTTTTCTGCAATGCGCTTGCGGATGCTGCCCCTGCCACTCCGCCCGGAGAACAGCAATTCTATCACGGATATACGTATGCAACTCTTTGCGGAAAAATCGCAGAAGAAGCCACCGGCAAGCCCTTACTGGAACTGATTCAGGAAAAGATTTGCAAGCCCCTCGGCATCACGGATCTTTATTTCAATCTGCCGGAAGAAAAATATGTTTCCACTGCAAAAATTCAGGATCCGACCGGGAATGAAGCGTTTTTATCTCATAACAAACCGTATGTTCTTTCCGGTATGAATCCCTCCACCAATTGCTGTACCAATGCCCGTTCCCTTGGCAGAATGTATACAGCCCTTCTGCCGTCCGGTGCCGATGGAACGGTGTTGCTCACGGAAGATACCATTGACGAAGCGGTCCGTTTTGCATTCGATCCGGAAAAAGCCTTTTCCCCCATCAAAGCGGAACGGAAACAATTCGGATTGGGCTTTGTCCGTTTCGGCGAAAAAGGTTCCCCGTTCCGTCATTTCGGACAGACCGGCGCCGTCGGATCCGAAGGGATTGCCGACCGGGAAACGGAACTGGTCATGGCATTTACCAAGAATCAGAATATTCCGGGGAAACCCATTCCGGAAGTACGCAATAAAATTGCAGCCGTGCTGGGCTTGCCGGAACGGAAATAAAATTCAGAACACAGGAAACCGGAGGAATCAATGGAAGAGAAAATCTTAAAGATATTCTGTAATAAGAAAACCCATTTATGCCGTGCCGGAGAAATCGTGGAATTTACGATTTCCGGCGAAAATGTTACGGAAGCGCAGATTATTCTTTCCATTGATGGCGAAGCCGTTCTTTCCTCCGAACGGAAAACGCTCCCCGCAAAAGTAAAGGGAGCGTTGCCATTTCCCGGTTTTTTACGTTGTTGTGCAACGGCAGATGACGGAATCAAGGCATCCTGCGGGGTCGGCGTAGAACCGGAAAATATTCTTTCCCTCGCCATGGAGCCGGATGATTTTGATCTTTTCTGGGAGAATACATTCCGGGAATTCGGGAAAATTCCGGCATCCTTCCGGAAGACCTTTCTGAAAGAACAGGATCATTTTCATATTTATCAGTTGGAAATTGCCAATCTCAACGATCAAAAAGCATACGGCATGTTAGCGATTCCGGAAATTGAAAAGGAAAAGGAAAAAGTACCGCTTCTTGTTAATTTCCCCGGCGGTGAGGCATTTTTCAATGAAAACGGATTTGCGGACTATGTGAAAAAAGTGCAGACTGCCATGAAACGCAAAACAGCGGTCCTGCTTTTCCAGCTTCCGCCCTACCCTCCGCAGAAAGATAAAGAGACAGCCTCGGCAAAACATCAGGAATTTCTGCAATCCATCGGGGAAAAACGCTATGTATTTTATGGATTGGATGCCCCGGAACATTTTTATGCCCGATCCGGAATTTGCGGCTGTGTCGGATTACTGAAACAGGCTGCCGCGCTGCCGGAAATCGACCGGGAGAATATTTTTTATCATGGTTTAAGTCATGGCGGGGCGTTCGGATTGTTCCTTGCCTGTTTTTCCGGCGTATTGAAACGGGCGTTCTGCGGCGTGCCGGATTTCGGCGATGTGGCGGGATTCCTTGCCGGTCGACATAATACAGACAGTATGGCATTTGAATTCCGAAAAAATTGGCAAACTTTGCTTTACTTCGACACCTCTTTCTGTGCAAAAAGAATAACGATCCCGGTCATGATCGGAGTCGGCTTTACGGACGAACTTTGCCCGCCGACCGGGGTATATGCGATCTATAATGCGTTACAGGGTGAAAAATGTATTTACAATAAGATCCATCACGGTCACAGTGATGCGCCGAATGGATATGACGAAGCGACCTGGACTTTTTTAACCCCGGATCGTAAAACTCAACGATATTGAATTTGCCTTTTGCAAGTCATCTGAATATCAGTCAACTTAAACCGTTTCGATCGCAAACAAGGCAAATTCGTCCAGTTTGTCAAGACGGAAATGCAAGACTCCATCGGTTATCGTGAATTCACACGTTTTTTCATCCGCACCCAATTTCACCGCACGGACTGCGGTATTCAACGGAAGTTTCAAGGCAAATTCCAGATCATAAACCGGCAAGGCAGGCAGTTCAACCGGCAGATTCAAACAGGAGAAAATGTAACGGTTTGCGGCTTCCTGACGGAACAAGGTACATTCCACACAAGCCGGAGCATTTGTCGTAACGACCGTTGTACCGCCGGCAAGTTTCTTCCATAATGCCCCCATTGTCTTCCGGTGAAAATCAATATCGATTTCTTCCGGAACACCTGCACAATAAACAACTTCGCCTTTTCCATAACGATGAGAGACCAATGCCGGAGCATCCGTAAAGATCATCGGGGGATTGCTGATGGCTGAACCGAATTTCCATACTTCAAAAATCCCGGAAACCGGCAATGCCAACGTCCCGACCACCGTCGTATCCGGGTCCGCAGTGATTTTTACCTGACGGCCTTCGATGGTCAACGGGTAATCCCGAACCGTTCCCGGAATCGCATTTTCATCCGTCGGAGCGATATAAGTCAGAGGCTCAGTCTTTTCTCCGGCGTAATGGACTCCGAACAGATCAGCCAAGCGGAAATCCTTCTGAATACCAGTAGATACATCGTAAAGTGATGTTTCACCTGAGGCATATACTTTGCCGCCATTGCGTACATATTCTTTCAATGCCGCACATTCTGCATCGGACAAACAATAACTGCTGCTGAGGATGATCAGGGACAGATCTTTCCATGCCGCAGCATCACACCCGTGTACAAAACGGAAAAGAAGATGATTTTTCTGCAGAATATCTACGATCCGGATCTGCCGTTTATCATAAGCCTTATCCGCCGGAGTTTCATCATCCATGGGACCGCGCGGACACCGTTCCGGATTGATCATGGAATCGGTATTGTAAAAAATCCCGATATCACCGCAGGGAATGGTGGAACCACGGATAAATTTCCGGTATTTGCCGTAAGTATCGTTGATTTTTCCCGCCATATCATAAAAACGGCTGTCAAGCGTGCCGCGGGGGTCGATTGCATCGATCTGTGTGAAGGAAGCCTGATTGGCGATTGCTGCATAACTGCGCATCAGAAGATTTTCATACGTCCGGGTCGTGGTATGATGAGTCAAATTCTCGCAACGGGGAGTCATAAACTCCATCGGGCGGAATTTGGAGAACGAGCTGAATAACTTGCAAACGTAAGACTGCTCTATCCGGTCACCGACGAAGTCCCCGGCAAGATAATCGGTGGATTGGAGAAATCCTTTTCCGATCCCGCTTCTTCTGCCCAGACGCAAACTGGCACTCTGTAAAGTCACCGTCCGTTCGGGGGTACGACGTTTCACCACGGCATAGATCTGTTCCGCAAATTCATTGAGCCAGCGGGCATGACATGCTTCATACGCATTCCAGACGGGATCGTTCCAATCGATTTTCCGCGGGATGGCATCGTATCCGGTTTCCTTGCGGAACCGTTCCTGACATGCGGGGCAGTAACAGGGACAATAATTACCGATCATATCGATCCAGAATCCGGGCGTTTCATAACCGGCATTCAATTCATCCAACAGATCGAGGAAATATTGACGGAATCCGGTATTATAGCAGCACAATCCGAAACGGGAGGGTCCGACATCCACCGTACCTTTGCCGTTTTCCAGAACGATCCGCCATTCGGGATGAGCTTCATAGGCAGCGCGACTCCACACATTCAAATAGATTTGAACAGGAATATTCCGTTTTTTGCAGGCTTGAATGATTTCACCGAGCAAATCACGTCCATTGAGTTGTTTATGCTGGAATCCGACTTTTGTCGGCCAGTAACAAAGTCCGAGACAGGAACCGGCATATACTTCGGCGATATCCACGTGTGCTTTTTCCATCATTTCCGCATAAGTATCGGCGGAAAAATCCTTCAACATTTCCGGACTCCAATCCGGGATGTGCATATCGACTAAAAGGCGCGTTAAATACTTTTCAAACCAGTGTGTATTATTCATCATTCAAAATCCTTTCCATGATACTTGTAAAACAGCACAGATTTAGTGTATATTTCAAGACATTCTTATTCCAATGGATGCAACGTGCGGGTCATGTTGAAGAAACAACACAACAGCTTCCCATTCAAAAAAGCAATCTATATTATAACTCCTTGAACATATATCAGTTAAGTTCAAACAACACAGTATCCGGTTTTTTGAAACGGTATGTAAATTTTCCGTTTTCATACCGGATCGTCTTTCCGGTAAACAATTCGGTAACCGTACCGGAGTCACGGGGAATTGAAATCGTCTCCTCTCCGCCTGTACCGGTATGAATGGAAAGCAAATTCCCTTCCGCAAAAACAGGCCATTCCTGCCGGGTGTACAGATGTACCCCGGCGTGTTCGGCAATTTGTTTCATGATGGTGGACGTGACTTTATAATAGTCGGGAATCCACACGGAATTCCAGTTATTCTGTTTCACGATTGCCGCAAAATTGCTGTCCGGATCAGAAATTCCGGTCAGTTTACGGCAGTTTGCCGGATCGTATATTTCATTATCCATGACACCAGCCAAGCCCAACCATAGGACAGTCCGTTTATTTTTCAGGATATATTTCCGGAGAATCTTTTTCTTTTCTTCGGTCAAATGGAACAATGAACTGAAAACGATCATTTTATATTGAGACAAGCTCTTGATTTTCGGAATATCATTGAACGAATAAATTTCAAATGGTGCCCCGATCAGGTTCATTTTATTACGAGTTTCACGGAAAACCTGCGGTATATCCTCATGATTCTGCCAAAGGTAATAGGTACTTTCCGGATCCACAATAAATGCAATCTCACACACGTCTTTTGCCGGTGCAGCAGCATGATTATCCCAAATCTTGCGGACCTTACCGATCGTCTTCATGACGGCTTCGCCCTGATAATAATCGCCCCACATATCAAACCACCAGAGGTGAGTGCGATTGATAAGCGCAAGTGCGGCTTCCCGTTTCAATCCAGCCACCGTCGATTTTTCATCCGGCCAGGCGGTACAGTGGCGCAGTGTGATATCCGGAGCCAAATACGGATTGTAGGTATGAGTCCGGTGATCACATTCATGAAACAGCCGTTTACCGTAAACAGAAGCAGTACCATGGGGGATCAGGAAACCGGAACCGCCGCCCATATTTCGCTGATTGGTGTAAGTTCCGGGAGAAATCAGGAAATCGATATCCGGCGAAGCCAATACGCGTTCATACTCCAGATGTCCGCAAGAAACTAATGTAAAACCTGTTTTTTCAAGGATATACCCATAAAAGCAACCGATTTCAGCTTTGTCTTTGACGATACTTTTCGCAATGGAGGCAAAATGTAAGATCGTATCTGCAATCGTCTCATTACAGAAATGCCAGTAATCCACTGCAACTTTATTCTGAACAGGATCACGCAAAAATCCACCATGCGGCGCATGTTCCCGTGCGGAAATCGAGGGAATATCGACAGGATCCGGCAAATTATTTTTCAGACACCATTTCCGCCATGCTTCACGGCGGTAGGAATCTTCGTTACCAAGGGAATAATCAAACCATTCATCGGTAGCACCACAGGCAAGTACATAAGCCTTAATACGGTCACCGTATTTCCGATGGGTACGGTGGAGAAATTCTTTGAAATAATCGTTTGTCGCTTTCTGCCAGAACGGATTATGAATTGCCCGTCCCAAATTATTAAATGTATCGGAACATTCAAAGGCATTGTAGTGTTCCAGCCAGGTCGGAGAATTCATGTCGATCATGCAAATAAATTTGGCATCCGGCATGGCTTTGGAAAAGTCATGCACCATTTCATCGAACGGCGCAAAATCCAAACGGTCAAACCATTTCCAGACCGGCGGATAAGGACAGTACGGAGTACCGCGGGAATTTACAGTATGAGCCGGAAAAAGACACAAGGTGTCGTAATCCATACCGGCAAACTTTTCAATCGTATTCAAGGGGACAAGAAAAGTACGATAGGCAAGCATCGGCATTTTATTTTTCGCAATCTTTTCCTGCTGATTTTTTCCTTTTTTTGCGGCTGCTGTTTTTTCTTTCATATTCCAGTCCTGACCTTTCATTTGACTTTTGGGCTTCTCCCTTTTTGGCTGACAACATCATTCAAACAACATATCGGATGCAAGATCTTTTGATGTAAAATGATAACGTCCGCCGCCCAAAGAAACGGTGTGCTTGAATTCCGATTTCAACCGATCGCATCCGGAAACTGTAATCACGGCATCAGCCGGTCCGCCGCCGGTACCGACTATGACCAGTGCCAATTTGCCGTTTGCAGCTTTCCAAAGGCGGGCTTTGACGACCGCTTTGCCTTTGTTTTCGATCCGGATCGCCGGAGCTTTTGCGGAACTGATAAAATACGGTTCCAGTTTCATTACATCACCGGCGGCTTTTTGCAAATCCCGCCAGGTATTTTCCGGATAGTTCTGAAGTCCGTATTTGGCATATCTGTCAATATTCGCCTTCTGATACGGAATCGGATAACGGAACATACAGATTCCTTTGGCACCTTCCACGAGGCTCAGCAGCATCAGCGAACGCATATCGCTATCATCCGGCACAATATAATCTTTGAAGTTCAAGATATTTCTGCCGTTTGTCCCCCAACTGAAACCTTGCGGTGCGATCCAGATCGGAGTCCCGGCAAGCTGACCTTTGCTACTCAACACGGCTGTTTTCTCATTGACAAGGGAGGAACCGGTCTTGCGCAGTCCAAGCGGGTAAGGATCGTAAATCACAATATCACCGGATTTTGCATAACCGGGCAGTTCCGACGGCAGATTGGTCAATGTGAATGTGGGATGATACGGGTCTTCCCGGTTGATCACGTGACGCATCATTGTCGGCACAGCCAGCTGTTCAGCGGATAATTCATCAGTCAAGTAATACCCCATCATTGCCGGATGATCTTTGAGGGATCGGGCAAGTTTGGCTGTCCAACCGGGGATCGTAGTTTCGCCGGACCAGTGACCTCTTTTCAAAATATTGGAGCCGGGAACATAAAAACCGATCAGGCTGAACACGATTTTCAGATTGTTTGCATAGACCCGATCCAAACCTTTACGCAACGCTGTTATTTTTTCATTATCAGCTGCCGGAGCGATGGCTAATGCGGAATAATCCACGATAAAGTTATAGGGCGATTTACCGATCCGTTTAAGATGTACTTCGCGCAAATTCGAAGGCATGGCAAAAAAGATTCCCATCGGCAGAAAACGTTTTCCATCACGCAACATAAAACCATCTTCGTCAATCGGACATGCACCTGCCGGAGCCTTTTCCGGTGTACGGACGTTGATCGGAATTTCAATCGTTCTCAAACGGAGTTTTTTCTTCCGGTCTGCCAATGTGATCCGGAGAGTTCCTTCCCCGACCGGCAAACCTTTTCCGAAATCACCATTCACCCAATCATTCTTCGGGACAACGACCTGCTGACGCACCGTTTTGCCTTTGGAAAGCAGTTCGATTAATACAATTTCAGATTGATATTCACCCGGAACATAAATTTTGATTTTGTATTTACCGGAATCGGTAAAGAATGTACTGCAGACAGGATAAGTCAGAAAGGCTTCCGCTGTGACACCTTCCTGATAAACACGGATATCATCAAACCACATCGTTCCCAGAAAATCGACCCACAAAGTCAAACCAATATGAGGTACTGCACCTTCATGACCGGAAAAGGAATAACTGAAATCCTGATATTCATCCCCGTTAGGCGGCTTGGCAAAGGGAACAACACGATAGTCTTTGACTTCCTTTGCCGGATTTTTTACGTCCATATATGTCACATTCAAAAAACGATAACTTGCCGGAGGTACGGGTCTGGTAATGTGACGAACACCCCGCGCTTTCACTTTTCCTTCCACCCGATATTTCATACCGGGCATGATCTTGTCAGCCGGAAGTTTAATCACAGATTCCAGATTCCACCCCCGATTGAATTTGCCGCGGTCACAACGCAACGCACAATTTCCATTATTACCTTCCGTTGGAGCATAACGGAAGCCATAGCCCAACTTGACCGAAGGATCTTTCGGATTTTCAAAGCCGGTACCATAAATCAATTGTCTGGCGCTGTCTTCAGAATAACGCATGATTTCCGCCGGAGAAGGTATGGCGGCAATCAAGCATAACGGGAAGGCAGCAAAAAGAGATGCTGAACAAAAAAGTTTCTTTTTTAATTTCATAATGATATTCCTTTCTTATCTGAAATCTTACATACCTTTCCATAAATCAGGATCCAGAGCGCCCGGCGAAAAACTGCTGTTAAACAATTCGCTGATACCGACAAAATTCGCCCAATATGCCAGCTTCGTCCCCGTCATCAGCTGGGAAAGCCGTCTCACATTCCCTTGAACCAGCATAAAATTAACATAGCCGTTATGTCTTGTAAAGTCCGGCTGATAGGTGCTGGCGTAATTGATCGTAGTTGCTTCATCTCCCGCGGATGTGCCTGCCTGCCGACCGGAACGACTGTCTCCAAACAGTATTTTCTTCGAAGGAACTGTAATTTTTGCCTGTTTGTAATAAACATTTCGCGTCCGGGGAAGAGTATAGTAAGAAGCACCGTATGCAACGTTCCGCTGCGTAAAAAGAGCATGCTCCGTGGCAATACTGTCTCCTGCATTCTGCTTACGACAATCCGTAAAAATGCTTTCCGTCTTTACATACGGATGCAACAAACGATAATAATAGTTTTTACCATCACTGCCATTACCGGGCAGATAATCCGCATAATCAGCGACGTACATGGTATAGCCGAGGTACATCTGACGTTGATTTCCGGCGCAAGTAGCCTCCCGCGCCTTCATCTTTGTATTACCTAAAGCCGGCAGCAGCATCGCCGCCAGAATCGCAATAATCGCAATCACGACCAGAAGTTCAATGAGGGTAAAATGCGCTGTTTTCAGGGAGGCGGAAGGGATCTTTTTGAAAAAAGCTTCCCTTCCGCCTCCCCGAACCCCACCACTTTCCCTCAAAAACTTCAGGATCGGATCAAAATTTTTTCCTGCGGAAAAA
>JAFVSW010000254.1 GCA_017503545.1 Lentisphaeria bacterium
CATATAACTTGTTAATATAATATAACATTACATTCTGTATTTACAACCATGTAATGATAGAAAAACGCGATATTCGATATTGAAAATGAAGAGGTAATTTCAAAAATGAAGAAAAAAAATAAAAAAATCCTTCTTTTTTTCTTGCTTTTCACAAAAAAAGGCGTATAGTTATTACATTATGAGAACATTACATATCGAAAAATTGCGCGGAATCAAATCTTTGGATTTTGAAGTCCCTTATTACCCGGGTGCCTATCTCCTTACCGGTGCAAACGGTGCCGGTAAATCCACGGTGCTTGCGTGCCTTGCCCAATTGGGGGATCCGGAAGCATTACAGCGTTTCTTTGTGCCGGATATCTGTTTTACGGATTCAACGGCAGGGAATGTTTTTGCCGAAACAAAAATCATTTATGAAACGGAGCAGGGCAGGGTCTGCTATCAATTCCGGGATGGCAAGTGGTCCCCGGATGATAGTTCCGCAGAACAAAACGTGCTGCGCTCCTTTTGTTTTAACGATGTTATATTCACCGGTGCAAGACGGAAACATTATCCGGCAGAAAACGAAAAATTTTCGATAAAAGATATCAAACGGGTCCCGGATACTGTTACATCAAATCTTGCTGTAATTTTTGATGATGAACGTTTTCAACATCTTCATTCGATTACAAGTAAAGAAGATGGCAGGGAATATTTCTTATATCACCGAACACATGAAAATCAGGATTTTTATTACAGTGAAAATAATTTCAGTGCCGGGCAGCGTTCTGTGTTGCAGCTTTTGATGTATTTGCACCGTTTACCAAAAAAATCCTTTATTTTGATCGATGAAGCCGAAATGGCATTGCACCCCAAGGCACAAAAACGCCTGTTGGAATATCTGGAGAGAACGGCAAAAGAAAAACAGCATGTCATTCTTGTCTCCACACAATCAGCCAGTTTGATCCGCATTACCGATCCGCGCAATATCCTGTTTCTGGAAAATGATGAAAACGGAACGATGATTTGCCGGCGCAATGTTTACCCTGCCGCAATTCTCGGTGAAATGGCGATCATGGAAGATATTCTTCCGGAAATCATGTTATTTGTGGAAGATCCGGAAGCGGCAATGCTTTTGGAAGCCATTGTGGAAAAATTACATAATAACATGGATATCCAATTCCCGTATATCAAAATCCTCCCGGTTGGCGGTTATCTGCAAGTCGTTATCCTGATGGATAATATGGCACGGGTTCTTCCTCCATATGTTAAACGGCGTGCCGTATTGGATCAGGATGCAGAACGTTCCATACATAAGGCTCTGACGGATCCCCGGGCATCCCGGCATGAAGTGGTCGCCAGAAATCACAAAAACATTTATTTTCTGCCGTGTGCCCCGGAGCAGGGGGTGATTCAATTGCTGGAATCCGCAGTACGTCATCATGAAGCAGGGATCATCAAATTATTCAACAGCACACCAATTCCGTTATCTGGCATTATGAATGATCCGCGTTACCGTGATATCGGCGGCGATTCCCGGTCGGATTGTAAAGATAAGATGACCTTTATCGTGCGCGGGATTTCCCGTTATACGGATGAGCCGGAAATATTGATCCGGAAAAAATTGTACCGTTATTACGCAGATAATTATTATCGTGATTTACGGGATTTGAAAGCGGATTATTGTTCATTAATCTTCGGCAAATAATTTTTTCGCTACACATACATTCTATTTGGAGAACATAAAATGGCAGATTTTCAATTTACAGGAATAGAAAAATCTTTTACAAAAGGGGTGCCGATCCTTTCCGGATTGGATTTGACGGTAAAAAGCGGTGAATTGTTTTTCCTGCTCGGTCCCTCCGGATGCGGAAAATCAACCCTGCTGCGAATCGCTGCCGGGTTGTATGATCCGGATAAAGGCGATGTGCTGCTGGATGGCAAATCCATTCTGGGATTGCCGCCGGAAAAACGCAACACCCCGATGGTTTTTCAGAATTATGCGCTCTGGCCTCATATGGATGTATTTGAAAATGTTGCGTTCGGATTACGGGCAAGAAAAGAGTCCAATGCGCAGATCAAGGAAAAAGTCGGACAGGTTCTGGAATCGGTCCGCATGAGTGAATATGCCAACCGCAAGGTCACCGCATTATCCGGCGGACAGCAGCAGCGTGTTGCATTGGCACGTGCATTGGTATTGGAACCGTCCGTTCTGCTGTTGGATGAACCGCTTTCCAATCTGGATGCAAAACTGCGTGACGTCATGCGTTCGGAAATCCGCAATATCTGCAAGTCCCGCGGGTTGACGGCGATCTATGTAACCCATGACCGTCGTGAAGCCTTGGGAATGGCAGACCGGATCGCCGTTATGAAAAACGGTAAATTCTGCCAAATCGGTACCCCGCGTGAAATTTATCAATATCCGGCAAATCGCTTTACTGCATCGTTCCTGGGAGATGCCAATTTTCTGTCAGGACGCTGTATCGGCAAAGACGGAGATTGTTATGTATTTGAAACCCCATGCGGCAAGATGATGGCATCGGCAAAACGTGATATTGAAGCGGATAAAGAATATGATTTGATGTTCCGCCCGGAAGCCGTAAAAATCGACACTGTCCCCGGACAGCACAACACCTTTACTGCGGAAGTCAAAGAAAGTATGTATCTGGGCGAATTGACTCAGATGACTTTGGAATGTGGTTCTTTCCGTTTTGATGCGGGAGAACAGGCGGCACCGGAACGGAATACCGGAATGCAGTTATCCGTATCCATTCCGCCGAACCATTTGATCTGTCTGGAAAAAACGGAGGAATAACAGTATGTGGAAACGTGCATTATTTGCCGTTTTGCCGGTAGCAGTTTTGTTGATCCTGCCGTTTGCATTACGCCCGTCAGCCCCGAAGGGGACAGCAAATACGGTTACACAGGAAGCGGAAAAACTTGTGATCGTCACGCCGCACACGGAACAGATCCGGTATGAATTTGACCGTGCATTCCGGCTGTATTATCAAAAAAAATATGGTAAAGATGTCAAAATCGATTGGCGTAATGTCGGCGGGACCTCGGATATCGTCCGTTACATTGCAGACCGCTTTGAAGCTGCCTTCCGCCTGGAATATGAAAAAAGCGGAAAAGAATGGACGAATGAGGTCAGTAAAAATTATAAAAATTACCGTGTGGATCCGGCAAAATGTGAAGAACGCCGCATGTTTCTGAATTCCTCCTGCGGGATCGGGATCGATATCTTTTTCGGCGGTGGTACTTACGACCATAACCGGTTCGGCAGAATCGGGATCGCAATCCCCGGCGGAGTGGAAAAACGCCATCCGGAATGGTTCAAAAATGCTGTCTTCCCGGCAAAACATGCCGGTGAAACATTGCGGGATGCAAAAGGTCGCTATTACGGCGTATGTCTTTCCTCCTTCGGGATCGCCTATAATCCGGACCGGTTCCGGGATTTGGGATTACCCGCGCCGAAAGGCTGGAAAGATCTGACCGATCCCCGTCTGTTCCGCCGGACCGAAGTTGCCGATCCAACAAAATCCGGTTCCATTACAAAGTGTTATGAAATGATTTTACAGCAATGTATGATGGAATCTGCGAAAGATTTAAATAAAGGTTGGGCAGATGGATTAATGCGTATCAAACTGATCGCCGCCAATGCCCGTTGTGTCACTGACAGTGCCGGTAAATTGGTCCGGGATGTATCATCCGGGGCTGCGGCAGCCGGAATGTGCATTGACTTTTACGGTTTTTCAGAAGCCGCATTTACAAAAAAACTTTCCGGCGGGGATGACCGGTTGATTTATGTTATGCCGGAAAACGGCTCGTGTGTCAGTGCGGACCCGGTACAGATGCTGCGCGGCGCACCGAATCCGCACGTTGCAAAAGAATTTCTTGATTTTCTGCTGTCGAAAGAAGGACAATCCATCTGGCTGAAAAAGGCGGAAACGGAAAACGGTCCGAAGCGTACCGCATTGCTTCGCCCCTGTGTCCGGAAAGATGTTATAACCAATATTCCAGCGGCTGAAAACTCTCTGCCCGGTTATAATCCCTATGAGGCAAGCGGAAGATTTCAATACCGTGGCGATTGGACCGGGCGTTATTTCAGCCTGATCCGGGTGCTTATCAAATGTATTGCTCTTGACCCCATTGATGATCTGCAAAAAGCATGGCAGGCGGTGATTGAGAATGGCGGACCCGAAGCCAATCCGGAAGCGATGGCGTTGATCCGGAAATTACCTTTTGAATTTTCAGAAGCTGCGGCAGCAGGCAAAAAACTTTCCGGAACCGCTGCCGAAGCAGCGGCAGTGCGCCGTCAATGGATGGAAGAAGCAGCAGCAAATTACCGGAAAGCAGCGGCAATTGCGAAAGGCGGTAAAAAATGAAACATATTACAATCACCAAAACAGCAGGTGCGGTATTTCTTACCGTGTTTTTCTGTCTTTTCCTTTTTCTTCCGCTTTGGACAGTGTTGGAACAGGGACTTGATTGGAAAGTCATGACCGAAGTCTGCCGGAACCGTCTCTATCTGGAAGGGATTTGGAATTCCCTGCGAATCAGCGTTGTTACAACAATTTTTGTATTTCTCTTTTCGTTTCCGCTGGCATTACTGTATGACCGGTATGAATTCCCGTGGAAAAACGCATGTCCCGCCTTTATGATGGCACCAATGATTTTGCCGCCATTTGTCGGCGCATTGGGATTCCAGCAAATTCTTGGTCATTACGGAGTTTTGAATTCAATCCTCGCCCATTTTTCGATTGCGCCGATCGATTTCCTTGGCGGCAGCGGAAGATTCTGGAGTATTTGTGTCATGGAAGCATTACATTTGTACCCCATTGTATATTTGAATCTGGTCACCGCCCTGGCGAATCAGGATCCACAATTGATGGATGCCGCACGGAATATGGGAATCTCCCCGTGGGATCGTTTCCGCCGCATCACGTTGCCGTTGACAAAGCCCGGTATTCTTGCCGGTGGCAGTATTGTATTGATTTGGAGTTTTACGGAATTGGGAACGCCGCTTATGTTCGGCTTCAATACGGTCACTCCGGTTCAGGTTTTCAACGGAATTACAGAACTGGGTACGAATCCCTCCGCCTATACGTTGGTCATTGTCATGCTTGTTTTCTCCATTGTCCTGTATTTGTTTGCCCGGATGATGTTAGGGTCCTCCCACGACTCTTTTACCGCAAAAGGCAATGCCGGTTCCGGGGCAAAAACGCTCCCCGGGTGGAAACGGTACATTCCCACATTTGTGTTCTGTCTCTTTACCTTTATCACGATTCTGCCCCATCTGGCATTGATTCTGACGGCTGGCAGTGAATCCTGGTATCGGACAATATTGCCGTTACGTTATTCCCTGCTGCATTTTGAAAATGCACTTACCGATAAACTTGTAGCTCCCAGTATCATCAACAGTATTGAATATTCTCTGATTGCAACGGTATTGGCTGTTGCCGCCGGATTCCTTGCTGCATGGTGGTCAAAACGCAGTAATACATGGTTGGGTAAGATATTCGACCTGACCGCGATGCTGCCCTTGATGATTCCCGGAATCGTACTTGCAGTCGGTTTTCTTGGAATGTCGATCCGCTATTCCTGGGCGCAGAAAATCTTTGATCCGATCAACAATCCGGTCTTACTGATCTCTGCGGCATATGCCATCCGGCGAGTACCTTATGTACTCCGTGCAGCGGCGAGCGGTTTGGAACAGACACCGATCGAATTGGAAAGTGCTGCCCGGAATATGGGTGGGCGTCCGTTTACGGTGTTGTGGAAAATTTCTTTGCCTTTGATTGCGGCAAACTTGCTTGTGGGGGGATTATTTGCATTCAGTTTTTCCATGTTGGAAGTTTCCGACTCCCTGCTTTTGGCACAAAAAACGGAATTTTACCCCATTACGAAAGCGATTTATGAATTGTCACAATATTTCGGATCCGGTCCCGCTGTTGCAGCGGCATTCGGTGTCTGGGCGATGGCTTTTCTTGCGGCAGCATTGATTGCGGCCTCCGCAATGCTGGGTAAAAAACTGGGTGCGCTGTTCCGGATGTAAGGAAGGAAAGCCCCACTTGTCACAATGTAACTTTTTCCACTTTATCGGGTGGATATCCGAGGAATTTCTCTGCCTGGCTCTCAAATCCGGGCGGAGAATCTGTAACATAACATTCCAATGAGCCTTTTGCATTTTCCGGCGCATGAAGATTCTGTTCCGTCAATAATGCGGCAACATGTTCCGCCGATGCTTTTGCACAGTCGATGATTTTTGTCTGTTTTGGCAAATAATCATACAACGCATTTTTCAATAAAGGATAATGCGTGCAGCCGGGAATCAGAATATCCGGCGGATCGGCATGTAATTCGGCAAGATATAAATGGATCATTTCCCGTACTGCCGGACCTTCCAGAATTCCCTCTTCCACAAACGGGACAAAAAGAGGGCAGGGGATGGCACGGACTTGAAGTTCGGGGATAAGTTTATGCAATTCACGTACATATACGCCACTGCGTACGGTACCTTTTGTTCCAATGACAACTGCTTTTTCCGGACATGTCTCACATGCGGCACGAACTCCCGGAAGGATTACGCCTGTTACCGCGATTTCCGGCATGACGGCACGGAGTTGTTCCAAAGCAACAGCAGAGACGGTATTACATGCAACAACCAGCAATTTAATATTGAATTTCCGGAGAAATGCGGCATTCTGCAAGGCAAAAGCCTGAATTGTTTCCGTTGAGCGGGGACCATAGGGTACACGCGCCGTATCACCGAGATAAACAATACGTTCTGCCGGTAATATTTTCCGGATCGCAGCGGCAACCGTAAGACCGCCTAATCCGGAATCAAAAACTCCAATAGGGGATTGGTGATCAAGTGCAGAGCGTGACATTATTCCGTTACTTCTATAAGCACTGCAATTTCATCGCAGCATGTCTTTTTCGGACAAATGGAACAGTCGCTCCAGATTTTCTGGGGAACATTTCTTTATCGACAGTACGGAAACCAAGCTGATGGAAGAAATTATCCCGGTATGTCAGGGCAAATACCCGTAAAGGTAATTCCTCTTTCCGTTCACGCCGGAGATTCTCCAGCAACGCACTGACCATGGCAGTTCCTGCGCCTTTTCCCAACATTTCTTTGCATACGGCAAGGGAACGGACCTCAAACAGTCCATTTCCGTAATTCCGGAGTGCGGTGCAGCCGACAAATTTTCCATTCAATTCCAAAATGGAAAAATTACCGATGCGTTCACGAAGATCTTCCGGAGTACGCGGGAGCAGTAAACGATCTTTTGCATAAACAGCAAGAAGATCATGAATATTCATTACATCGTTTTCATTTGCTTTACGCAAAGTGAAACCGTCAGGAAACGCATGTGTTGTCATTCGGCAGGTTCCTGGAAAAAGCGGATGGAACGGAAACGTTCATAACGTTGATTTTTCAATTCTTCCGGGGACATCTTCATGAGCTTCTGCAATTCGGTCACGATTCCTTCTTTCAACATCCCGGCTGCCTGATCATAATCGGAATGAGCCCCGCCCAACGGTTCCGGGAATGTTCCATCAATAAGATTTAAGCGGAGAAGATCGCTGCCGGTAAGACTCAAAGCAGCTGCCGCTTTTTCTGAATATGCACGGTCTTTCCAGAGAATTGCTGCACAGCCTTCCGGTGTGATAACGGAATAATAAGCATTTTCCAAAAGGAAGACTTTATTGCCGACACCAAGACCCAGCGCACCGCCGGAACCGCCTTCCCCGATCACGATACAAAGAACCGGAACAGTCAAGGCAAACATCTCGCGCAAGTTGACCGCAATTGCTTCCCCGATATGCCGTTCTTCAGAAGCAACGCCGGGGAATGCACCTGGGGTATCAATCAACGTAATGATCGGGCGATTTGCCAATTGTGCAATTTGCATCAAACGTAATGCCTTACGATATCCTTCCGGGTGCGGACAGCCGAAATTACGGAACACACTTTCCTTTGTATTCCGTCCTTTCTGTGTCCCGATCACCATAACCGGTTGACCATTGAGTTTTGCAAAACCGCCAACAATCGCAGGGTCATCCGCAAAACGGCGATCACCATGAAATTCCGTAAAATCAGTAAAAATACGTTCAATATAATCCAAAGTATACGGACGGTTCGGATGACGCGCCAACTGCACTTTCTGCCACGGGGTCAAATTACCATACACTTCTTTCTTCAAAGAAACCAATTTTTTCTTTAATTCTTTGATTTCTTTTTCGGTGTGTTCTGTATCGCCTTGAACTGGATTTTCCCATGCTTCAAGCTGAGCTTCCAATTCCGCTACCGGCTTTTCAAAATCCAAAACAACATTTGCCATAATATATTCTCCAAACTATTTGGTAATTTCCACTGCCGTATTGACCGGCATCAATTTATAAAGTTCCTGTATTTCCGGCTCCGACATAAAAAACCATACATTACTGTACCCGGTGGTTCTTGTACTTCCGTGAATGGCACTGCGTTTATCTGCCGCTGCACCGGATTCCCCGGCAAGGACCATGATTCTGGATCCCAACGGATTTTCCGTAATTCCGCCGCGCAAAATGCGATTTCCCTGTTTCCATGCAGGGTTGATTTGCTTTTTGCGGATCTTGTAAATTCCATAAGGTGTTTCTTTCGCCTTACTGGCAACTTGAACAGGGTAAATTTTAAACAATCTGCCATTACTGTAAAGTAAAAGACGGTTTTTGCTCACTTCAAGACGGATACGCCAGACACTGCGGGGGATCCGCAATTTCTGCCCGATCCGTAAATTTGTGCCGGACAACTGATTGACTTCCATCAATTCCTTGACTCCGGTCGCATTCCGGCTGGCAATCCGGGAAAGGATATCACCTTTCTTGACAACGTATTCACCCCATTCAGCAGGATCCGTCCCCTGATAATACAGTTTCATATTGGAATCGCCAAGAATACTGCATGCTTTGCTGTATAACGGATGATTCTGTTGAATTGCCATTTTATCAAGCAGCAGACGCATCGCATTACGGGCATTGATGTAATTCTTTGCACCGTATTCACGCAATCCGATACGATATACTTGCAATTCGTTGGGAGAAACCGATTTTACAGAAACAAAGGCGTCATCCTTTTTTTTCGGCTCTTCTTTCTTTTCTGTAAGGCGAACCGCAGGTGTAACATCTGTTTTTACACGTTTAACCTCAGGTTGTTCCTGCTTGACGTTTTCTTTTTCCGCGGGATCATTGAATTGCTTTACCAGAAAAAAGATCCAAACAAGAATACTTGCCAGAATAAGAATGCCAAGTGCATAAATAAAAAAGGCCATACCGCTGTTTTTACGCCGCGGATTATGCCATGCAGAGACACGACCCGGCTTACCCTGATGTTCAATCGGACGTCCTCTGTATGTATATGTCAGTTTTTTCAGCATCGCAAAAATATCCTCTAAAGTTTATATATGGCGGTAAATATACACCCATTTTTCACAATAATCAAATTGCAGAAGCTTCAGAACATGAAAAAAGACCGATATTTTATTATTTAATCACGCTTTTTTGCTGTCGAACCTATGCTGTCACCGCATTGGATCCATGTTTCCCAGCCTTCTGCCGAATTCCGGATCAAGTCTTCATCAAAGCAGAAACGATCTTTTTCCATAATCAAAATAATCGTGGAACCACCGAATTTAAAGTACCCTTTTTCATCCATGCGGGCATGTGATCCGATTCCTCCGGTTTCCACAATGGAGCCGACACCGAATGCTCCGACTTCCAGAAAGCGTACCAGACCATATTGTTCCGATTCCAATTTCGTAATACAGCGGGTATTTTCCACATAAAGATCCGGACGCCGTTTCAACGCAATCGGGTTGACCGAATGATATTTACCCGGAATACGCAACGGCATCTCTTTCTGCACACATGCACAGGGATAATGATAACGGTGATAATCCACCGGTGCCAAACGCAAAACGGCAACCGCATAATCACCATCCGCTAAATCACCACAACATAAATCGGATAACGTACGTTTTGCTCCTTTGACTGGAATGGGATCCGTTGTCTTCAAAGAAGGATAGACAAGCAATCTGCCATCACCCGGTGCAACAAAAACAGATTCCTCTTCCGGGGCAGGGCGGGCACCCGGTTTGAGATGACGGGTAAAGAAATCATTGAATGACTGATATTCCGTGACCGTTTTTTCTGCTTCCTCCGCATTACATCCGGGAATCGCAATAAGAGAGGCAATTGCCTTTTTGGAACGCGGGGAATCATAATAACGCCCCATCAGATCAGAAAGCCATCCGTTCCGGAAAAGGATACACCAGAGCGATCTGCCAAGTGCAGTTTCATACGCAAATTTCAAGGCTCCATCCCCCATAACGGATTCCGTGCAGCGTTCTCCGGTTTTCCGGCAAATATAGGATACTGTATTCTTCATGATTCAACCAAAATATTTTTCAGCCAGAGCGGCTGCATTTTTGACACAATCAACACAGGTTATACCTTGTTTTTTCAATTCGGAGCAATGGAGAGAACCATATTTGTTCTGGAACTCCTGAAACAATTCCTCACGTTTATCTTCCGGAAGCAGCTGGGATGCACCCCATACAGCTCCGCAAATACCTTCCGGTGCTTTTCCGCCGCCGCAAGTTGCCATAGCATCTTTCAAATCACAACGACCTGCACCGCAAACGACTGCCTGTGCGCAATTATGCTGTTTCGGTACGGCGGTGAACAATTCTACTGCTTTGTCTTTCATAATACTCAGAATGTTCCTTTCTTTTTTATCGTATTTCAAGTTGTTTCTTCTGTTCTTCCAATAAAGCCAACGCATCACCGCAAAGGTGTAATGACCCGCAAAGAATGGTCAAATCTTCCGGATCCTGCAAAGCTTTTTCCAACGTGGTACAGGACCACGGAATTTTTTCAAGTGCGGCATGTTCCAGTTCATCTCCTAAAGCATGAGCATCCCGGCAGGCACGCATGGTTTCCATTTCCAGAAACGTAAATGAGTGTGCCAGTGGAGCAAGAATTTTCAGTGACGATTGGGTATCTTTATCCGCAAATGCGCCAAAAAGAAAATGGAATTTTTTCCCGGGAAATACTTCCCGTAATGTTGAAGCAAGAACGCCGATCCCTTCCGGGTTGTGTGCCGAATCAACAATCAAATGTTTCCCGGGGATAAATTGAAAACGCCCCGCCCATTGCACATCTTTCAATGAAGCAATGGCAGTTTGCAAATCAAGTTCTAACGTTTTCTCTAAATATTTCAGTACCGACAGAACTAATGACGCATTTTCCCGTTGATGAGTCCCTGTCAGCGCAATATGGAGTGTTTCTCCGCTTGCGATACGGAACGTTTGCAATATCCGCAAATCTTCACGAACAAAAGTACAACTTTCCGTAACGACCGGTTCAGAATATGTAACGGGACTGTTACATTCCGCCGCTTTCCGGTAAATCACATTTTTTGCCGCCTCCGGGGTTTTGGAAGCGACAAATACGGGAACGCCATTCTTGATGATTCCCGCTTTTTCACTTGCGATCTTCTCCAGAGTATCACCGAGATATTGGGTATGTTCCAAAGAAATCCCCGTAATCACGGATGCCAGGGGCGTAATGATATTAGTCGCATCCAGCCGTCCGCCCATTCCGGTTTCCCAAAGAACGATATCACATCCGGCTTCAGCAAACAACACAGCGGCGAGGGCAGTTGTTGCTTCAAAATAGGTAATCTTCATTCCATTTTCAGCCATATCAGCGGCAACGGAACGGAGTTTTTGAATTGCATTGCAAAGGATTGTTTCATCAACAGGAATATTATTGATCCGGAATCGTTCATTCACATGAATCAGGTGAGGAGACGAATAAAAACCGGTCTTCATGCCACATGCACGCAGCGCATTTTCCAACATGGCACAAACAGAACCTTTACCATTACTGCCTGCGACATGAATAAATTTCAAATTTTTCTGTGGTGATCCCAGACGCCGGAATAATTCTTCCGTCTGATGCAAACCCAACTTGATCCCGAAAAATTCTAACGATGCCAGAAAATCCAATTCACTCATACTTACTTGAATTCCTTTCTGTTCTCTTATGGCAGCAAAACAGACCAGTCCGGCTGACCTGCACGGGTTTTACCGCGGAATAATGCCCGTCTCTTACCAAGCCAGGTATCCACAATATAAATTCTGCCTTCATCTTCCACAACCGCGTGACGGTTATCCGGCGCCCAGGATGGACCTTCTCCCTGCGCGGTCATCGTACTCGAAGAAGTCAGCATTTTTGCGCTGCCGGAGGACATATCAGCGACAGCCACCAGATATTGTCTGCCCAGTTTTGCAGAATAAGTAATTTTATTATCTCCGGACCAATCCGGGGTAACTTTTTCGCTTCCGGCAAGACCGGCGATCCGTTCACTTTTTCCGCCTGATTGATTGACAAGATACAAATGCGGTCTGCCACTGCGGTCAGAAACAAAACAAATCTGTTTGCCATCCGGAGACCAGCAGGGGCTTGCCTCAACCGCTTTATCCCGTGTAAGACGGCGGAGTTTACCGCCTTCCAGATTCCGCACATAAAGATCGACTTGATTGTCCAGATTCAAAACCATCACAACCTTTTTTCCATCCGGGGATACCGCACCACCGGCATTGATTCCGCTGTATTTGGAAATACGGCGACTGAGTCCGGATACGGTATCATACTGCACAAGATTGGAAAAAGACCTGCCGATATAAGAATAAACCAGCGTCTTTCCATCGGGTGTCCATACCGGCTCCATGGAAACGGTTCTGTTTTTTGTTACGATTTTCAGCCCGGAACCGTCAAAATTACATATTGCGATTTCCTTGCGGCCCCGTCCGATTTCCACAGTAAAAGCAATACGACTCCGGCAAATTCCCGGAATATTGAACAATTTCTGCAATACTTTATCAACCCCCATGCGGGCAATATCACCGGCGTCTTTACCGGCTGCCGTTACTGTTGCAATTTCCCGTCCGGCGGAATTTGTGATTCTGAGGGTAACGCGGGAACCATCGGCGGTTCCGGAAACGACATAATCGCAATTGCGCCCTCTGACCACATCAAACCATCCGCAAAGAAGAAAACAATTCCGGAGCTGCTGATTGATTTCCGGACTGCCATTGACTCCGGCAAAATGCAAAGTAGGATTTGCGGAACGCGCCTGTTTATCAATGACGATCATCCCGGCATGAGCGAAAGATGAAAAAACACCGCAAAGCAATACGGTCAGAAAAAACCTGCGGATCATATACACAACCTTTCTTATAAAAATTACAGTACAAATAAACACACAATGGTACTCTATACCGTGTTTCACATTTTCGCAAGAAAAAAAATCAAAATTTTTTGAAATATCTTTGTTTTTGAGGTAATTTCAAAAGTCCGGCAAATTTTGACTGAAAAAAAATTGTTGATGAGATGAAAATGGTAGTTTGATCCGGCGTCGCCATACGGCTATGCCGTGACAAGGTGTAGCTATTCGGCTTGTCCCGCCGTAGCTTTAGCGAAGGGGGAAGAATAACTACCGAAAACGCTCCGTTTTCAGATCGCAACAAGGTTTTTCAGGCATTTTTGAAGACTTTTGAAATTGCCTCTTTTGTCATGGATTCCGCTTTTTCCCCTTTTCTATCCCATAAAAACATAGGAAAATCACTTGCAAAACCACAGAAATGTGATATATTACATTTGATTTCTGAAAAACTATTTGAATGATACAGGAAGGAACAAATCATGGAACAGGAAACGGAACAGCAGCAGCAACAGAAACAGGACGATATTTTTACACAGCGTCTTACGAAACTCCAGGATTTATATGCGGCGGGTGTCAACCCCTACGGATCCAGAGTTGATGGCATCATCTCCAGCAAAGATGCTCTTGCAAAATATGTCCCGGATCAGGAAGAACAGGAAAATGTTATCGTCGCGGGCCGTATCGTTGCGTTCCGTGTTATGGGTAAAGCTGCATTCCTCCACATCAAAGATCAGGAAGGCAAGATTCAGCTTTTCGTTCAGCGTGATCAGTTGGGCGAAGAAAATTACAAACAGTTCAAGAAACTGGATATCGGTGATATCATCACCGCCAACGGCACCTTGTTCACAACAAAGACCGGTGAAGTTACAATCCGTATGGAATCTTACCGTCTGTTGAGCAAATCCCTGCGTCCGCTCCCGGAAAAATGGCACGGACTGACCGATATGGAACAGCGTTACCGGCAGCGTTATGTTGACCTGATCGTCAACGATGACAGCCGTGAATTGTTCAAAAAACGCATCCGCATCATTCAGGAGATTCGTAATTATCTGGCTGGCAAAGGATTCATGGAAGTGGAAACGCCCATGCTTCAGTATATCCCCGGCGGTGCAGCTGCAAATCCGTTCAAAACTCATTATCAGGCATTGAACTGCGAAATGTTCCTGCGTATTGCTCCGGAACTGTACCTGAAACGCTTGCTCGTCGGCGGTTTTGAAAAAGTTTTTGAACTGAACCGTAACTTCCGTAACGAAGGGATTTCCCGCAGACACAACCCCGAATTCACTATGCTGGAACTCTATCAGGCATATGGCAATTGCGAAACAATGATGGAACTCATTGAAGAAATGATCACCACCGTTGCCATGAATGTTTTCGGTACATTGCAAATCCAAATGCCCGGCGATAAAGTCGTGGACCTCTCCCGTCCGTGGCGTCGCGCCCCCTACAAAGATTTGATCCGCGAAAAAGCCGGTGATGATTGGTTTGAACTCCCCCGTGAGGAAAAATACAAACGGGCAAAAGAAATGAACCTGCAGGTCATGCCTGACTGGTCCGATTTGGAAATCACACACGAAATCTATGAAAAATTGATCGAACATACCCTGATCCAACCCACATTCGTCACCAGACTTCCGGCGGAACTCGTTCCCCTCGCAAAGAAATGCCCGGATGATCCCACATTGGTCGATGTCTATGAATTGGAAATCAACGGACAGGAAATCTCCCCCGGTTATACCGAATTGAATGACCCTGTAGACCAGCGTGAACGTTTCATGCACCAGGTCACACTCAGCGGCAAAGACCCGGAACAGGCGGTGGATGAAGACTTCCTTACTGCGTTGGAATATGGTATGCCGCCTGCCGGTGGTCTCGGTGTCGGGATCGACCGTCTTGTGATGCTCCTTGCCGGTGTGGAATCCATCCGCGATGTGGTTCTCTTCCCGCAGCTCCGCCCCTCTAAATAATCATTAACACCAACATATATACGAAAGGTTATCAAACTATGTATCTCGGACGAATTGTTGCAGCCGGTCTGACCGCAGACGGTAAACCCGTAGCCGCTTACCGTGTATCTTCCCGTTCTTTCCCGAACCGCAGTGCAAATCTTGCCAATGGTATGATTTCCATTATTCCGCGAAAAGGACATGAAGACGATCTTTCCAAGAATCCCTACATTGCATATCATTGTGTCCGTCTTTCCGGTTCTGTTGCATTGGCAACAAACGGTTCTCAAACTGACCCGATTATTGAAAAGATCATTTCCGGCATGTCTGTGCGCGATGCATTCGCACTTTCCCTTCTTGCCATGGATTATGAAAAAGATTCTTTGGATACCCCCCGTATTGCCGCTGCAATCGATGCAGAAACAAAAATCTGCACACTGGGGATCGTTCGCAAAGATGCGATCCTGGTAAAACAGTTTGAAGCAAAACCGGGTGCTGTTTATTATCTTTCCACCTACGAAAAGAACGCTCCCTGCCGCAAACAGATCGACGAAGCATTTGCTGCAACAGATGCCGCTTCCGCATGTCAGGCTGTGATCAATGGCGGTATTTTTGCCGGGTTTGATAATCCGGTAACCGCTGCTGCGGCTGTCTGGAACGGCACTTCTTATGATCTCGCCGTTCAGGATGCGTAAGAAAGTCAAGAAATTTACTGTTTTGATTTGACTTTTCAGTAAAGTGGACTATGTTACTGATATACTGGAAATACACAATAAATAAAATTGTGTTTCCAGTATGATTCAAGATGAAAAGGCAGATCACCGCCGATCGGTGTTCTGTATTTCGTAATAACTTTTAACTTAACATGAAGGAGGATTGAAAATGCCTGCTAAAGTTGATGATTCCAAATGCGTCGGATGTGAAAGCTGCGTCGGAGAATGCCCTGTTAACGCAATCTCCATGGTCGATGGTAAAGCAAGTGTCAATGCTGATGAATGCATTGATTGCGGTGCTTGCGTCGGCGCATGCCCCACTGAAGCTATCGCTCAGTAATCGTTTCCATCCGAAACGACATCAGCCTTCAATTCCGAATCTTATTCAGAGTTGAAGGTCTTTTTTTTAATCTCAGGAGTCCTCAGATATGATCCGTAAAGCATTTTATATGGAAGTCCGCCCGGGACATCTTGCCGAATATACCCACGTGCATAATCCTATTCCCGAAGAACTGAAAGCGATTCTGAAACGTCACGGGGTAAACAATTATTCCATCTTCCATCATCCGC
>JAFVSW010000255.1 GCA_017503545.1 Lentisphaeria bacterium
CGCAGCGGGTCCTTGATCTCATGAACGATATTCATAAGTATCGGATCCCCTTTGTCACCTTATATGCGTTCAGCACGGAAAACTGGAAACGATCAAAGGAAGAAGTGGATTTTCTTATGGAACTCCTGGTCAGATTCCTGGAGGAAAATGCAGAACGTATGCTGGAAAACAAGATCCGGCTCCGGGTCACAGGGCGTATGGAGGAACTTCCTCCCGTATGTGTGGAAAAATTGCGTTCCGTGCTGGAAAAAACGGCTGTTGATTACGAATACACGCTCATTCTTGCGCTCAATTACGGCGGAAGACAGGAACTGACCGATGCCATGCGTTCCGTGGCGGAAAAAGTGAAAAACGGCACTCTTTCACCCGAAACGATTACCGAAGAAACCATCGCGCAACATCTTTATCTCCCCGATATTCCGGATCCCGATTTTATGATCCGTACCAGTGGAGAAGAACGGATCAGTAACTTCCTGCTGTGGCAGTTATCCTACGCTGAATTTTATTTTCCGGCGTGTTATTGGCCGGATTTTGACAGTCAGCAATTTGAACAGGCGATCAACGTATATAAAAATAGAAACCGTAGATTTGGAGGAAGGCCATGAAGACCTTTTTTAAACGTACATTTTCAACCGTGATCCTGCTGTCCGCATTCCTGACAGCCATTTTCGGACCCGATAACATAAGGCAATATGTGTTCGGCGTTCTGGTGATCCTGTTATCATACTTCTCAGTCAAGGAATTCACAACGATCCTCAAATCCTCCGGCAATCCGGCGAATACCATTGTCACTCCGGTATTTACAGCGTTGACAGCCATACTCGCCCTGCTTAATAAACAGGATTTCTGTCTCGGGATCGCTGCCGTATTTATCATTCATCAATGGGCAATGTTCCTCACTTCAAAAAATGAAGAAAAAGCCATGCGGTCCATTCTCAACAGTACCGCCGGATATTTTCTCTTCGCCATTCCTATTGTATTTATGATCGGGATTTACAATCGGGATCCGCTGATCTTCCTGTATTTTGTGCTGGTGACAAAAGTTTCTGACATCGGTGCCTATGTCGTCGGAACCATTACAAATGCGCTTTCCAAAGGCGGAAATCACAAGATGATTCCTTCCATCAGCCCCGGAAAATCATACGAAGGTGCTGTGGGCGGAATTTTGAGCGCAATCGGTTTAAGTTATTTGCTCTGTTATCTTTGCAAATTTGATATGCCCGTATGGTTCCCTCCGGTCTCCGGGTTCGTTCTCTTCTTCGGAAGTATGGCGGGCGACTTGGCGGAATCCGCGTTCAAACGGACGTGTCAGGTGAAAGATTCCGGACATGTGATCCCGGGGATCGGCGGTGTATTTGACCTGGTGGACAGTCTGCTGATCAACGCCCTGCTCTTCAGTCTTTTCCTGTATTTTGCCTGAAACTGAACTCACTTATTCTTTCGTCTTGCGCCGGGCGGGACCCCGATATGTTCTTTGAACCGGCGCGAGAAATGAAAGACATCCGGATACCCCAGCGTATGAGCGATATCCGGGATTTTCATATCGGTCGTCAATAACAGTTCTTCTGCCCGTCGCAGTTTCAAGTGATCCACATACTGTTTGGGTGTTTCCCCGGTGAAACGCTGGAATACACGCCGGAATTGATCCACGGAAAGATTACAACATTCCGCCATTTCCTCCACCGTCCAACGATAGGAAAGATGGGACTTAACCTCATTCAGAAGTCTATCAAATAAAGGATATTGCGGATTCGATGCCTGACGTTCCAAATACATATTGACCAGCAAATGCTGCAATTCGATATTTGCACGCAGTTGAGATTCTGTTGACGGGTTTTTCGCGTATTCTATGATCGGAAGAAGACGTCGCAAAGTCCCGATATGATACAATCCGTTCACCAGAATTCCGGACCGCATGAGCATATCCGCCGCAGGACCGAAAAAGTTGACGGTATCTTCGCAATAATTTTCATCCGGCAGATTGCCGTAACAATGGATCGTGCCGGGTTGAATGATCACGCAATCTCCGGGATTGATTTCCTGTGACACACCGTTTTTGATGGTGAGAAATCCTTTTCCATCGAACATGTGCGACAGCGCATAGAACTCAAAATAACGGTTCTGTCTGCTGTTGAAGTCGGAATGACACTGATTCGTGCCCGCGAAAAAGATCCACAATCCGTAGTTCCGGTTGAATTGCGGCATACTGTCACCGGAAGGACGGGGATGCACATTGGTCAATTCGCCTGGAATTTCCAAAGGATTATTTTTGAGCTGCATTGTTAGGTTTTTCCGGGGATGTTACCGGTTTCTTGACCGGTTCTCTGCTCATTTCTTTCCGTTCATTCCGAGCGGATTCCGCCTGTTTCCGCAGTTCGGCGATTTCTTTCAGGATCGCTTCCTGCTGCTTTTTGTCTGCCGCCTGCTGTTTTTTCATTTCATCCCGCAGAGCTTTCATTTCTTTTTCCTGCGCGATCTTCTGTTGTTCCGCGTTTTGGATTTGCGCGTTCAAAGCCTTGATTTCCTGTTCTTTTGCCGCTTTCTGCTGTTCTGCGTTTTGGATCTTCAGGTTCAATGTCTCCATTTCTTTCAACTTCACAAGCTGTTCCGCGGCAAACTTTTCCCGTTCTGCCGCCAGTTCTGCCTCATGCCGTTTTTCGTAATTCGCCTTATTCTCCTGAAGGGCTTTATCAAATGCTTTTTTCTGTTCCGGGATCTCGTTGAGCAGATCCTGCATCTGCGTGGTCAAATTGGCAGAATGTTCCTGCAGTTTGGCAGTATTGGTTTGGAGTTCTTCAATGGAATGATCTTTCCGGAGGGATGCCTGTTCCATATCATGAGCAAATTGCCAGGCAAAATACCCGCCGATGCAGAGAAGAATGATCAGGATCGTGGTCAATGCAAAGAAAAACCACGCCCGCACCGCATTCTTGTGCGCCTTGTCTTCCATGGAGTCCATCTTGCTCAAAATGTCACGGAAACGTTCGCCCAGAAGATTCGTGATCTCTTCCGTCTGCTGCTGAGCGATCAATGCATACGCTTCGGAGTCATTTTGATTTGTTACGGGTACAAGACCTTCGCCCGAAGCAGGTTCCGCAGATGACGGTTCCGGAGCTGCTGCCGGAGTTTCCGGTTCCGGCTCCGGGTGGACCGCACAGGTTTCCGCCAATTTCTTTTCGATATCGAAGGAAGACATGCCCCCTTCCCTCATTTTGCTTACATTCAGCAGGATCTGGAGTGTATTTTCGCTGTAAACCCGACGTTTTCCCTGCATGGCGTAATCGATATAAGTGGAATATTTCCCCAGCCAGTCATTGATGGTTGTCCGCGGCACGCCTACTTTTTCCGCTAATTCGATCACGGTGTAAAACTTTGTTTCACTCATTTCCGATCTCCTTTCCTTTCAGTATATTCCGTATTGCTTTCACATCTTTTATTATTTGTTCCGTCAGGGCTTCCGCCGATGAAAATTTCTGTTCATCCCGGATTTTTTCCATGATCCGGATCGTGATTTCTTTTCCATAGAGATTCCCGGTGTAATCCAGCAGATGCGCTTCCACACGGACCGTTCCATTTTCCAGAAATGTCGGTGCCTTCCCAATCTGCAATGCCGTCTCGTGCCAGGCATTATCTGCTTGCGTATAAGCAGCATATACACCGCATGGCGGCAATACGCCATACTCTGTGATCACATTGGCGGTGGGATGTTCCAACTTGGTTCCCGCGATGCCGAATCCGCTTTCCACTTTCCCGCATAACGTCAAAGGCTTCCCCAGAAAACGCAAGACTTTTTCCAGATCTCCCTGCCCGGCAGCGGTACGGATCGCGCTGGAACTCACCGTTTCCCCTTCGATACAATATTCTTCTTCCCAGGAAAATGTGATTCCGTGTTCCCCGGCATACCG
>JAFVSW010000043.1 GCA_017503545.1 Lentisphaeria bacterium
CATTGATATTCCGTAAATTTTCAAAAGGAACAATAGAAAACGATCTCGTTCTGAAAAGTTGAGAAGAAGCAAAATCCAGTACGGAACCTTTGACGCCAACTCTTGATTTGTCTGTGGATTACAAAATCATTCCGGGTTGTTATAGAATATTGACACAAAGTTCAATATACGGATAAAACACAGGCTTGTTTTACGATTGATCCGTGGTTCTTCGTGCAGTTGTGACTTTTGAATAATATTCCTGCTTATAAACAAAAATATGACAAAAACACTTTTTCAAAAAGCAATTACCTCTATGGTAAAATCAAACGGGGCAGAAGCCGTTCCGGAAAACGTTTCTGCCCCGCAAATGATTTCTGAAAATCAGAAATGGTATGACTTATGCCATTTTGTACAGAGAGTTGGCATAAATACGTTTGACTGCAGCTTCATCGGCAGTGGTCGGTGCAATGGAGAGCAAGCCGCCGAGTGACGGTGTGGTGAATGCCAGATTGACCAGTTTATCCAAATCTGCTTCGGTGTAACCTTCGTCCGTCAATTTCTGGGGAACGCCGGATGCGGCAAGCCAGTTTTCCAATCCTTTCGCAGCGGTATCTGCTTCCGCAGGATCACCGGTCAAACCGGGAACGATGGGCGCGAGGATATCAGCCAGAACAATTGCCTTGGCGGAGTAGATTTCTTTTACAACAGCAGGGACCAGCATGGCAAGACCGAGTCCGTGTGCCAATTCGGGTTTTACACCGCTGAGAGGATGTTCCAATGCGTGTGTATAATGGAGCAAACCGTTATCGAAACAGACACCGGCGAGCATGGAGGCATACAGCAGGTAATAACGTGCTTCCAGATCGGCGGGATCTTTTTCCGCGATCGGCAGATATTGTGCAACAAGTGCCAACACTTCCCGTGCGAGAGTGACGGATAATGCACTGGCAACTTTACTTGTCGCGGCTTCAATACAGTGATTGACTGCATCAATACTGACAAAACGGGTCTGTTTGGGAGAAAGTCCGGTCATCAAAGCCGGATCATCAATAGACCAGGTGGGATAAATGCAATCGTAAGCAATTGCGGGTTTGTATTCTTTTTCCAGAATTGTGGCAACAGCAAAGCGGTCGGCTTCCGTACCGGTACCGTGTGTCAGATTGACCGCAACGATGGGAACGGCATTGACGGGTGTAAATTTCATTTCATACAGATCTTGAGCAGTGTTGCCGGGATATGCCAGGAGGATGGCGGCACTTTTACCTGCATCAATGGGGCTTCCGCCACCGATTGCGATAACGGCTTTTGCATTGGGAGCCGCGGCAACGGCTTCATCAATCTGAGCGGTTGTGGGGTTGGGTGTCACTTTATCGAACAGAGTGAAAGCGATACCTCTGGAATCGAGCGCGGGTTTGATTACATCCCATGCGCCGGTTGCCTTATAAGCACCGCGTCCGGAGACGATCAAAACGTTTTTGATATTGCGAGCAACGAGTTGTTCGGCAATATCATTGATTTTCTGAATTGCCCCGCAACCGAAATAGACCGTGTTTCTGAGTCTGAATTCGGAAACTTCGTGAATGTTGATGCTGTTTTTGAACATGATAAAATGTCTCCTTGATTAATATGTTTTTGAGTGACTTTGTAAATTACTTACTTTTGAAATCAGCTCTATTATAATTTACACCCATTTTTTCTGATTACAAATTGAAATCGTTATTTTTTTATCGAATTTATTGTTTTTTCAGACATTGATTATTTTGAAATTTTTAGCGGACGGTTCGATAATTTCTATAAAATTTTTTTTTAATCTGTAAGATTTTTTTGATTAAGAATTGCAAGGAAATATGGAGTTAATACAGAATCCTACAGATAAATAGAATTGTTATCTGCAATCTCCCGTGTACTTCAAACGTTTGAGATACTTTTTATTTGCGGTTCCCTGTGTAAAATTTTAATACACAAGGAACCGCAAAGTTTACCTTCAGATCAACGCTGCGGGGATGCACAAAACGTCTTTATTCGGTAAAGGCATAATCTCCGGACAAGAACAGACGACTGCGCCTTTTTTGACCTTTATTTTGTGATTTGCAAGAACCGCAAAATGTTTTGCATCTTCTCCCTTCGGAGTCGAAGATTTTTTGAATTCAATGGGGTAAAATCCATCTGCCGATTCTATAAGCAAGTCGATTTCTTTTTTATCTTTATCTCTGTAGAAACATAATGGCGGTTCATTGATGCCTGCATTCCAATAGGTTTTCAAAATTTCAGACATGCACCAAGTTTCAAAAAACTCACCGTTCATGGCTCCTGTTTCCAATGTTTCCGGCGAGGGCCAGCGTGTCAGATATGCACATAATCCCGTATCAAGCATATATAATTTCGGAGGCTTTACCAACCTTGCAGTCAGACTTCCGGAATAGGCTGGTAATAGATATACGATTCGTGAAGAAGTTAGAACCGTCAACCAGTTTTGAGCTGTTTTTACATCGATCCCCGCATCTCTGGCGAGTGCTGAATTGTTTAATAATTGTCCGGTTCTAGCTGCACATGAACAGAGAAATTTATAAAATTTATCAAGATCATGTACTTTTGTAAGATTACGCACATCCCGTTCAAGATATGTTGTGATGTAACTGGAATAGAAAAAGTCTCTTTCTGTTTGTGATGCCTTGATCACTTCCGGATAACATCCTCTCCAGATGCGGTTGAACAATTCACATGCCGGACAGCCTTTTTCTGATTCAAACTGTTTTTCAGGAGTGAAAGGTACATTCGGTCTTTCATCCAATTCCGACTGCGATAATCCGGACATCTCAAAAATTCCGATACGTCCTGCAAGCGATTCCGACACTCCTTTCATCAAAGGAAAACGTTGTGATCCGGTAAGCCAATACATGCCTTTTGCTTTTTCGGGATCTTTAAAACGTTGTTCATCAATGACGATTTTGATATAATTCAGTAATTCAGGAACGTATTGTATTTCATCGATCAAAACCGGTGGAGAAAACTTTTCAATAAATCCTCTGGGGTCTTCCTGTGCCAGCGTTCGCACAGAAACATCGTCAAGAGTTACATAGCGGCGTTCCGGTTCAGCCATGCGTCGTAGAAAGGTTGTTTTTCCTACCTGACGCGGACCTGTCAGCAATATGGCGGGGAAGAATTTACTTCCGGTTTCTATTACGTTCTTAAGCTGTCGTTCTATATACATTATAATACCTTTTTATTATTCTTTTTCTTTCGGCTGATTTGGAATTTAATTCCAATATAGCCGATATTTTAAAAATGTCAAGTCTTTAATGTGGTAAAATTGCAAGTTTTTTCGGCTGATTTGGAATTTAAATCCAATTTAGCCGAAAAAGTCCGTTTGCCGGAGTACGTTGAAGCCTAATGACAGGGCGGCAATCATCAGAATGGAATAGACGATCAGCCGGAAGGTGCGTTCGTTTACTTTATGATGAAGGTAATCACCCGTGAGCAGACCGCAGAGAACAAAGGGGATTGCACATAAAATCTGCCGTCCCAACTGGGGCGTCCAGACGTTACCCGCTATTGTCCATTTGCTTAACATGATCACATTCATGGAACTCCATAACATACTCAAGGTGACCCGGAAATTTGATTTGTGCGGTAATGCACGGGAGGCGTAAATAACAATCACCGGTCCGCCGGAACTGAATGCGCCATGGATAATTCCTCCGCAGATCAGAATCAAGTGCATAAAGATATTTTTCTTTACCGGCTGATTGGTATTTACCTGATTTTTTAAGGTCGTATAAAATCCTTTGATTCCAACAAAAAGCATGAAACAGACGAGAATACCGGTCATGACATTACGCGGCAGGTAATCCATGATCAGCAATCCCACGGGGATGCAGAGTGCAACATGAGCGGCAATAAACAGATATTCCCGCCACTGGATGTTACGCCAGGATCGGCATACGAGGAGGATCCCCAGCATCCAGCCGAGGCTGGTAAGCAGGGGAATGGCTTTTTCGATACCGATCAGCATAATCACGAACGGCAAAGCCAGAATTGTACTGCCGAATCCGGAAATACCTTCGATCGCTGCGGTGGAAAAAACAATGATTCCAATCAGCAGAATAAGCAGTAGTTCATTCATATTCAAACACTCTTGAGAACAAGTGTTTCGCCGGATTTTACGGTGACGGACAGAATATGATCTTTCACGACTGCATTTGCCGGAATCTGCCATTCTTTTTCCGGGGAGGGCAGGGCGAGACGCAAAGTGTTATCGCGGGTGGCAGTAATCTGCAATTCGGAACATGTCCCGCGATGGAATTTTCCACTGATGCGGAATCCGCCCGGAGCCGGCATGTTTTTTACAAACGCATTTTTCCAACGTTTGGGAATGGTGCCGACATAGAGAACATTTCTGCGACTGTGTACAAACATTTCCTGAATAGCAGTGACACACCCCATTGCTGCATCCATCTGCATGATTTCTTTTCTACGGCAGTCTGCCATAATGGAGAATCCGCGGAAATTGGTATCATGGAGTGAGTTTCCGCCCTCGTTGGTATAGAACCGCTTAAAAATTTCCAATGTCAATTCTGCACTTTCGCCGTTATTCAAACGGGTATTGAGCATTGCCGCCCAAGCCATACTCCATCCTGCCCAGAGGCCCATGCCTTTTCCCTGCCAGATCCAACGGGTCTTGTCAATGATCTTTTTCCATTCCGGATCATTCTGATCCAATGTATCAAAGGGGCAGATACCGGCAAGATGGGAGTGATGCCGGTGACTTTCTTCCAATCTCTGCCCTTCCCAGAGTGCGATTTCTTTTTCGCCGGGGCAGCGGAAGGATTCCAGATGGGCGTCCTTTTCTGCGGTATAAATACTGGCAAGAGGGAGTTTCTCCCGGACTTCCAGCCAGAACGGTTCGGGTGTTTTCTGGAGAATCTCGGCTGCGGAGAGCAGATTTTCTGCAAGGCGGTGTATGGCAGCGAGCTGAAAACTGGCATTTTTGCCCCAGGCATTCATTTGAGAGCCGCCATATTCCGGGGAAACGCTGACCGGCAATTCCAGGGAACCGTCGTCATTCCGTTTGATCATGGCTTGAAAAACGCGCATGACACCTTTCATAAAGTCGAATACGGTGTTGCGTAAGTAGTCCATGTCGCTGAAATAATCGCAATAATCATACATCATTTGTGCTGCCCAGGCGGCACAGGCATGGTCGATTGTACCTGTCCAGAAATTGCCCATGCAGACACCATGATCGTCCACCGCGTGCGGCAACAGAATACCATCATCCACGCCGACAAAACATTTCGCGTTGTAACGGAGTTTATCTTTCCAGTTTTCCAGCATTTTGAAGACGGGCATCAGGTTTTGCGGACGGTTTGCCCGGTAGGCAGGCCAGTAACACATTTCCAGATTGATATTGAAATGATAATCGCCGGACCAGGGTGGGAAATCATCGTCTTCGATCCAGGGGCCCTGCAATCCAGCCGGCCAGCCGCTGTTATCGGTCATAGAACCGAATTTATAAAGTCCGTACCAGTAAAGTTCTTCCAATGCGGGATTATCGATTCCGACATGCGGGACACTTTGCCAATAATTATTCCACCAGATTTTATTTTCTTTTTCAATGGCATTGAAATCAGCGGTTTCGGTTGCGCTCAAATCGTTTTTCAATGCTTCAAGGTCCAGAGACCGGGCAAATTTCACGGTAAAGAGATCTTGATCCTGACGGCAGAACAAACCGAATGCGGCATCCTCTTTTTGCGGCATGGCGTTGACGAATCCATGTCCGTTTTCTGTTTTGACGATTTCGGGTGCCGGAATCCCACGGGCAGCCAATGTCCCATTGCTCATGGAATAGGAATCTTTCACAGTAAAAGAAACGGCATCGGGCGCATAGAATGCGAAATTCCCCTTTGTTTCCTGGGAAAGACGGAAATACATGACTTTTTCCTGTTGTTCCTGCAACATATAGAATATTTGCAGGAATCCATCGGCAAGGCGTAATTCATAACGGGTGAGTGTTGCATTTTCCGGCAAGCGCAATTCGATTCTACCGACAGGGACCAGACATGGCTGCAACGGTTTTCCCTTGGCATCAACGTTTTCCGCTTTGAACATGGCTTTGATTTTTTGCTGATCGTTCAGCTGCAGATATTCCCGCAGATCAGAAAAATTGATTTTGTCCGTCCATTCCATGCCGCCGCGATGATCCCACAAAGCGGAACAGCCGAAGGAAATATTCAGCAGATTAGCTCCCCCCCAGATCATAATTCCGAGATAACTGTTCCCCATGACTGCGCCGGTTTGGATACGGGGCAGGGGAAAATCACGATTCATTATAAATTCGCACATATTGCAATCTTCCTCAGTCTGTAACTATTTTATATTTTTAAGGCGTAATTTACCATGAAAACAGGAAAACGCAAATTTTTTTTTACAGATAAGTCTGTTTTTCTATTGAAATCCTTATTTTTGATGTTAGATTACAAATAAAACGAGGTAATTTCAAAAGTCCGGCAAAATTTGACTGAAAAAGGATTGTTGAAGAGATGGAAATGGTAGTTTGAGGTGGCGTCGCCACCTTATGGCTATGCCGTGACAAGGCGTGGAAAATAACCATCCACCTTCGCCAAGGCTACGGCGGACAAGCCTCAAACGCTCCGTTTTCAGATCTCAACAAGAGTTTTCAGGCATTTTTGAAGACTTTTGAA
>JAFVSW010000256.1 GCA_017503545.1 Lentisphaeria bacterium
CAAGGTTTTCGATGTGAACAGAACCGGCAAGAAAGCCGATTATACCTTGATCGTGGAATTTCCGGAAGGATTCAAACGGATCAATGATCATCGTGGAATATCGATTTTCTCCCATTATCCGACAAAGAATGTCAAGGAAGAGAAAATCAAGTATAAAGGAGAAAATTACCTCCGTTACACTTACAAATGGACACTTCCGGCAAAACTGGACAGAAATCTTGATTTCTATACTCATTTCCTCAGTGTGAAACACGAGACTTACAAGTTCAAAAAGAATGATCCGCCCGTCATCCGCTTCCGCCGTATCATCGACGGCAATACAACGGATATCGTCAACGAGATCCCGCTGCATGAATTGCCCCCGATCCGCGGCGGTAAAATGAAAAAGATCGTCTTCCCCCAATATCACAATTACAGCGGCGGCTATGTCAGTGACGAACAGTGGGAAGAAATGGTGAAAAACAGTGTAGCGGCAGGATTGGATTCCTTTATGCTCATTACCGGCTACCCAAACATTCATAATCCCGGTGTGGTGAATGTCAATAAAATCAAAAACCGTTATGCAAAGAGAAATCTTTCATGGATGCACTGGAATCTGCCTTTGTGGGGTACCGGACAGTTGAAGACGGCGACACGACTTCTGGTCGAAAAAACGCCGGATCTTCATTCTGAATTTTTCTATAAAGGAGATAAAGGAGTTCTTTCTGAATTGAATATTGACTTCTGCATCACAAAAGCAGTGGAAAAATATCACAAAGAATTCATGGAAGCATTGATCAAAGATTATAAATGGACGATCGCCTGGAACGGCACAAAGAATATCTTTATCAATGATGAACGCGCCCCCCGCAGAGCCGATAAGACGTGGAAAAATATTTCCTGTTTCTGCCAGCATTGCAAAGATGCGTTCTTCCGCTATGCAAAAATCAAACCATACCCCATTTCCAATGAAGAATTCGTAAAAAAATATGAATTGCAATGGGAGAAATTCTGGAAATATTATCACAAAAACAAACTGCTTTCCATGGTTCATGAAGCAGTCCGGAAAGCGGGCGGCATCCTCTCATACTATCACACCAGCGAAGATTTGGAATCCGTCCGGTTCGCAAAAGGCAAGTATGACAGACTCTTTGTGACCATCCCCGGCTGTGCCATCTATACCGGCACAAAATATCATCCCACCATGGATTACTATGCAAATCAGGCAAGAAGACTGACCGGACAGAAGCACCTCTACGGACAGTTCCGGACGTACGTCGCTTCCATCATTTATTCTTCCGATGGCGTTTATTACTATCCGGAAGAAACCAAACATCAGCTTTTGCGTATTGCAGCATCTCTCCAGGGCGGTGCGATTTGTGAATGTGCATCCTTCTTCAGTGCCGGATCCCTCTATTACGCCGGAGAAGCAACACGCATCATCGCCGAATATGAAGACTTGTTCTTCAACGGAACAAGAAATGATGATCTTGCCGCAGGCTCGTTCCGCTATCCGGACAAACTGGTTCTGACCAAAGGCAAAGAACGTTTGGTTCTCCTTTTCAATGAGGATGATATTCCCCGTAAAGGCGAATTGCTCAACCTCAAGTTGGAAAAAGGTCAGAAAGCAAAAATCGTCGGCACAGACAAATGGATCAATGATCCGGCAAAAATGCCCATCACCATCCCCGCAAAAGACGTCGTTGTCATTCACATCAAATAACAAACAACAAGGAGAAAAAAATGAAAAAAATGATCACCATCCTCGTCGCTTTGAGCGCAACTGTCGGACTGTTTGCACAGGAAAACAACCTGATCACAAACGGTGGATTTGAAAAAATTGTAAAACGGTCTCTTGCACAGGATAAAACATTGCAGAACCTCACTAAACGCGGCTGGGACTTCGGTGCCGGTCCATTGGTGGAAATGCCGAACGGATGGACGCCCAATGCAAGCGCCGGAAAAGTCAAGTTGGAAATCGTCAAAAAAGCAGAGAAAGCCGACAATGTTCACAGCGGTGAATATGCGTTGAAAATTTCCAATGAAAAATTTGCACACATCTATACCAGAGGCGACAAAGCCGGCACTTACGAATTCACCATCTGGGCAAAAGGCAAAGGAATTGTCCGTTTGACTGCATATTGCTATGGCAAAAATTTCTACAAAAACCTGAGACTGGTGGAATGTAAAGGACTCAATGATACCTGGCAGAAATATACAGCAACTGTGGATATCGCAGCAAATGACAAAAGAACAGAAACATTTGCAGTGGCATTGACCGTTGACAATGGGACCGCGTACGTCGATGACATCTCAATGGTCAAAGTCGTAAAAAAATAATAGAATTCGCCGTTTCATGTGCTGTTGATTTTGAAAAGAAAATCAATATTGCACATGAAACGGCTGATATTCCTCATTTATTTCTGTAAATAATCAGGGCGCATTGGTTGCCATAGACAAATTACGACATTACATTATGGATGAAGGATTTGACGGAATACTGCAAGATCACACATTATTTTTGGAGAAGGAGACACAAGGCATGAGATGCACAAAACGCAAACGCAGTTCTACATTGATCGAGCTTTTAGTAATTATGACACATCTCTGCGGTAATTTTGTTCGGTATATACTGAAAACAGATAATATAAAAAGGAATTTTTTATCACCTGCCCGTGGGCAGGTGAAGCAGTACTGCTTCACCTTGATCGAACTTTTAGTCGTGATCGCCATCATTGCGATTTTGGCTGGCATGTTGCTGCCCGCATTGGGACAAGTCAAAAACACTGCCAATAATACCACATGTATCAATAATATGAAGCAGTTGTCCCTTTCCATAAGCATGTATGCCGGCGACAATAAAGATTATCTGCCGAATAGTGTACCCAGTAAATACACATGGGTACATTTGGTCTATCCTTATATCGTAAAAGGCAAGTCCCTTGACATGAATACCCAATCTGTAAGTATTGGCGCTAAGACGTTTCATTGTCCTATGTCATCTCTGTCGGGGCATACAACAACCTCTCCCAATTATGGCATAACGTATCTTCAGGCAATTGCTTCCGTCCGCCTTTCGACTGTGAAGTTTGCAAGTAAAACTCTGCTGCTGGGTGAAACTGCAAATATTGATGGGAATGGTTCTCATCAAGTCTCTGCCATCGGAAAAATCGCATTGCGTCATGGTGGTAAAAAAAGTCCGACGGATCATGTATACGATAAAAACACATGGTGGACAGTCAACTGGCAGGTCTCCAAACAGAAAGCCGTAATGGCGTCTTTTGCCGGCAGCGTGGAAATGAAACCGTGCAGATTTTACGGTTGGGTCGTAAAAACCAATAACAATGACTGGAATGCATTACCTTTTAATTTCAGCCAAGTGCCAAACCCGAGTGTCATGCCGTATTGACATCTGCAAATTAAGTTCTTTTCTGAAAAAAGTAAAATTTCATTCCGAAAAACAGGACTTTTTGTGCTGTATTTTTTAAAATTGACAAAACAAGCCTCTCTTTGCAACCAAACAACAAGGTTAAAATCATGTTCCATCTTTATGAAGATTTTTCCTTATTCGACAAGCGCAGTTGTTCCTATCGGATCAAACCGTATCTTGTTTCCGCATTTTCTCATGGTCACAGTAAAATTCTTGATGATGGGAAGTATCATCTGTATCTGGAAGGCTGTAAACATTATCTGGCTACCCCGGCGTTACAGGATTTCGACCTCCGGATCACTTTCGATTATATCCCCTACAAAAAGGAAGACGGCGGCGGTCTCTGGATCTATTTCCGCTATGATAAAAATGCAGAAAAAGGACATGCTTTGCGTGTTTACTGGGATCGGCAGAACTGTCTCTGTTTTGAACTGGATGGTACAGAATTTTATACCAAACAATATGATAAACTCCCCGATGATCTGAATGATCTGCAATGCCGCCTGAAAGTCAATGGCGATCACGGCGTTGTTGAGTTTTATGGACAAACACAATCTTTTACGCTCCCGGATTCAGGGTATCCGGAAAAAGGTTATATTGCAATGGATATGGTACTCGCTCCCAGTGCCGTTATCTGCATTTCAGAAATAAATCTGGATTCACCGGATCCTCTCCCGATCACTCCTTTGCATGAATTTCATTACAAAATCAATAAGATCCAGGGCTTTCAGGAACCGGTTACTTATGATGTCAAAATAAGCCGGTACGACAGTGGTGAATTTCTACTGCAGGCAGTCCTCGGCGGTACAGTTATGGATCGGGGAGAACGTATTGAGACCGGGGGCAGCGAATGGATAAAAATTTTGGAAAAATTGACTTCCCCGTATCTGCGTTTTGAATCCGGAAACGGCGAAACATTGGAACAGATCTTTTTCTTCCATGGAACGGAACTGCTTTATGACCGGACCTGGGGAAGTGAAGAGGAAAACAATAAAGAGTGGTTGACAAAACTTTCATGGCCGTTACATCTTGAACTTGTTTTGCCTTCTCTCCCGGAACAATTCCTCCTCGCTGCAGGGTATGAACATGCAATCAATTCTCCCATGCAAATGATGGAACATGGTCCTTATGAACAGATCATGACACAGGATGGAACCTTGATCTATGAGGGCAGCACAATTCATAACGATGCAGTTGCATTTCAGGTCAAAAGCCCGGAAAACAAAAAGATCGTTTCCATGATCCCCGCGGATATACCGCAACGGAATGAGGCTCTCAAATTCGCACAGGAACAGCATTTCTTTTTTGAAAGCGAAAAAGTCTCCTTCAACATCAGTGTGTTTTTCCGTAATTCCGTTTTTGAAGAAGAAGAAATGACGCTTGATGTGCAATTTACCTCCGTGTTCGGTGATTTGCCGGAACAGCACGAATGTCATCTGGAAAAAATTTCATCTGCCAGTCTGCCCGGCGGGATCCATGTTGTCAAATATCAAGTCACAATAGAACATACGCCCCCGTGCGGTGTTTGGCATCTTGTCTCCCGGATGATGGCTGGAAATGCCTGTCTGACAGAAGATATCACCATTTTTGAAGTTCTTTCCGACGATCCGGAAGGCCCCTGCCCGCCGCTGGCATCCGGTCTCCCGCTGCTCATTTCCATGCCGAGCGAAATAAAATATCTGGAAAATAATGTTTTTGACCCTTGGAACGATTATTGCGGCATGGGGCATTATTTCACCGGGGACTCCCGGTATCCGGTGATCGGGACCCGTCTGCAGCTCCATCGGCTTCTGGCAATCTATCGCAGAAGATGGTTTGTGTGGTCGTGGGTGCGGAATACTGATAACTATGACATGTACAATGACTTCAATCAGGATTTGATGCGAAACGCATGGTATTTCGGCGGTAGCGATAATCATTATTCCAATTCTTCCCGTTATGACTTTAATGTGTTTTACTATTACAAAGGATCACAGCTTCAGAAATTACGGGATTACACCGCAGAAAAAAATCCCCCATTCCGACTGCTCACACTCGAAAAAATCGACGGTTATCTCGCAAAGAATGAATTCATTTCCTTTGAAGAATTGCGCGATCTCTTTGAAACTTGCTGGGATGATTTCCTTGATTACGCATGGAAAAAAGTCGATGAGGAAACACAGGAATTCTGCGATTATCTTTTCAATATCAACCCGAAACTTGCAAAAGGTTCTTACGGGCCAACCCCGATCTATGTGGAACGCTATAAAACAGCATACGCGTTAAGACATCTTTCCACCCCGTTGGAAAAAGACCCGCGCATCCGCAAAAACGGTTCCTTCTGGTTCCTGGAAGATTATCATTATTCCTGCGATTATCCTCTCTGCCGCAGCGCATTCTTTGTCGCTTCATACGATTTCTATTGCTCCGATTCACGACTCATCTATCCGGAAATCTATACGCAACTTTGGATTCGGTGCGAAGACGGTGCCGTGTATCAGGCGCATCCGCTGCCGGGAGCCTATCTCTCGCCGCTTCATCAGAAACGACTGGTTTACCAATTCACTTACGGCACACCGCAATTCCGCAACGGCACATGGAAATATTGGAACGATTACGGTTTCCATGCCCGCAATCCGGAAAAGGAATCTTTGCAGAATTTCGTCCTGGCATGGGGCAAAATGCTCAAAAATCAACCGGTCTCTGCTCCGAAAGCTCCTTATGTTCTGCTGGATTTGGAACAACTCAAACGTCATGGCGATTATTTTGAAGATCAATGTAATTTCCACATCGGTGATAAAACATACGAATGGGAAATTTCAAATATCAATAATACCGCAGAAGAAGCGTTGAGTTATACAAACGAAGTCCTCTGTGCGGATGGAAGATCCGTTCCCGTTATGACAAATTTTGATTCCATCGATCAGATTTCTGCGGATATGACGGATTTCCTGATCCTGCCGCCCATCGTCAAAAACACACCCCCGGAAATCATTGCTGCGATCCGTGCGGCACACGAACGGGGGATCCCCCTGCTCTGCTTTGAAAGCGTATGCGGGTTGGAAGATATCTTTGGCGTCAAAGAAAATCCTGCAGGAGAAAGGACAGTCAGTTACCTGCCGGACGAACCATTCAGCCATAAATTGGCAAAATGCAAATATCTGCCGGATGGCGCAGAATGTATCCTGTACGGGGCGGAAAATGCGGCATCCACAATGGATATCCCGATCATTCTGCAACATCAAACCACCAAAGGCAGAACCGTATTCGTCAACGCTCCGCCAACCGTTTTACGCCGTTCCTGTCTCCGGAGCAATTATAACATGGGACAGGATGGTTTGAGTGTCAATGTCAGGAATGCCTTGAAAAAATGCTTTACCTTCCTTGCTCCGGCCCCGGCGATCAAAGCATCCCGCGGCAGCGTCTGTTCTGCATGGAATAAGGATGACGAACTGATCGTGATCTTGAGTGATGATTCCCCCATCTTCAACGATACCGCAACCTACCCGGCGAAAGTCAAATTGACATTACGGATAAAAGACATTGGCACAAAACGACTGGAAACGGATACCCCTTGTTCCATCCTGGTCCGTGAACCGGATAAATTGGTCTTATTAACGGAAACACAAAAAGACGATGCCATATTTCTGAAATTCATCTGACCTTAAATTTTCCTACGAAATTGAAAAAAAACGAAAAAAAAGACATAGATTTGTAATTTTCGGTTTGCAATTCGGCAAAAAGGTGATATATTAAAGTTATCATATCTGAAGGGCGTTTAGCTCAGTTGGTTAGAGCGTCACGTTTACACCGTGAATGTCTGGGGTTCGAGTCCCTAAACGCCCACCAGTCTTCATCTCGGCAAAGCCGAGATTTCGCCTCGGCAAGCCAGTTGCGCAGCAAATGGATTGACGAGCGAACCCGCTTGGCACGGCGAAGTGCGAAGCACGAAGACGGCGAGGGGAAGACTGCCGCGGCGTAATCTGCGGAGCAGATGAAGCCGGGCAATACGACATAGCACCACCTCAAACATTATTCTGAAAGATCTCGGCTCAATGTCTAACTTTCATTACGTTTATATTCTCGTAGATGAAGCAACCGGAACGCATTTCTATATCGGCTGTACCGAAGACTTAAAATCCCGCCTTGAAAAACACAACAAAGGTGATGTTCCGCATACATCTAAATTCAGACCATGGCGGATCAAAAACGCAATAGCATTCGAAAACAGAGAAAAAGCCTACGCTTTTGAAGCCTACTTGAAAACTCATTGCGGCAGAGCATTCATCAAGCGGCATTTTTGATTTCGCCTCGGCAAGCCAGTTGCGCAGCAAATGGATTGACGAGCGAACCCGCTTGGCACGGCGAAGTGCGAAGCACGAAGACGGCGAGGGGAAGACTGCCGCGGCGTAATCTGCGAAGCAGATGGAGCCGGGCAACACGGCACCGCATTACCACAAACGTTATTCTGAAAGATTTCCGCTGATGTCTAACTTTCATTACGTTTATATTCTCGTAGATGAAGCCACCGGAACCCATTTCTATATCGGCTGTACCGAAGACCTGAAATCCCGTCTGGAAAAACACAATAAAGGCGATGTTCCTCACACATCCAAATACAAACCGTGGCGCATCGATCACCTCAATATGCGGAACCGGCTTCCAATTGGCAGTTCCCATTCGGGGTAATGACTTCAGCGACAGCAGCGCGATCTACAAACTGTCCGCCGCCGCCCATACACAAATTACTCATGAGATATTCCTTTCTATTTGCTTTTTTATTTTTTCGTGTTATATTACCTTCCACAAAGGAAAGCAGAGGTGTTTATGAGTCCAACCAAAGTCACACAAGTTACATTGCCCAATGGCG
>JAFVSW010000257.1 GCA_017503545.1 Lentisphaeria bacterium
ATTGGTACTGCCTGAAGTATCAATGGCAAGCACAGCTTGAAGTTTCGCATCCCGTCGGCTTTGCAGATACAGTCCGCTTGAAATATAACGGCGGTTGGGCGGCAGCCAACGGCGCGAACCTCCGAAACAACTGGTGACAAATTGCGCAAGCAATTCCTTCCAATGCAATTTCCCTGCGCGGAATCCTTCTACGATCTGTGCAATATTTCCCGGCAGTTTTCCACGCTGTTTTTCATACTGGACGGCGGCTTTGACCACTTTTTCGCGGATACTTTCTTCCAGATCATTGCCGAAATCCACCTGATAATCCGGGTCGGTCACCACTATATCGCCATCCTGAGCGCAAACTTCCCCCGGTATATCATCCACGCCATTCTGCAAATGTTTGTCAAATCCGGGATATTTTTCAGGACGTTGTTTTTGCAATCTTTCGTAAATTTCCTCGGCATTAAGATTGCACCATTCCGGCGGCGGCAGCAATGCTCCTGTCGGGGCTTTGAACCGTTCCTGACACAGCATCCGGTTGATTTCCATATCCGTTGCAATATTAAACAACTCCTGATCCTTGCCTTTCCCCCGCAAAAAATGCAGATAAACCGTGTGCCATACTTCGTGGGCAAGCAGAAAACGGCGTTCAGCGGGAGTTAATGCCAGATAAAACTCAGGATTGACAAAAATATTCTGCCCATCCGTACAGGCAGTCGGACAGCGGCTGTCCACTACCGGAATGAGATTCTGGCGGATCAATATTGCCCCGACAAAGGGCTGATCCATGAGCAGGCGGACCCGATCGGCTTCCAGATATTGCGCCGCTTTCAGTTTTAATTTTTCCTCTTCAGGATTGGGATAACGGTATTCCATTATTTTGCCGCCTTGCTGAATGTTTTACCGTGCTTCTTTTCCCATTCCTTGAATTTCGGGTGGGTGTAAAGTTTTGCTGCGCCTTTGCAGTGAACTCCGCTTCGCATCACATCCATCATCAGTAATGCCGCAAAGTCGCTGCTCAACTCAAGAGAAATATTGAAAAATCCATCCAGCAACGCTTTGCTTTCAGCTTCATTTTCGCCCCGCCACACATAATAGGCAACTCCGGAACAAAGTGCATACCGCAAGTCCGCTTTCTGGGGAATTTTTATTTCTTTGATTCCCTGCATCATCTCTTTGATATCGAGGTTTTGAGCCGTTTTATGGAATGCCATAAATTCAATTCCCGCCCGATTGCCGACCAAACCATAGACGGTGTGGCGGATGAGATTTTCATCATCGGGCAGAACTTTCATCATCGTACTGACCCGTTCCCAGCTGCGGGGGGTGGGCCAGCCCCGTTCCAGATTTTCATTTTCCTGATTGAAAAGCATTCCCGGACGGAAACGGATAAAGCCGCTGACGCTGGGGTGAATTTCATTAGCAACCGCCCATTCCAGCCAGTTATCAGCATCGCTCTCCAACTCAACGTGCAAAAAACGGTTGGCAAGTGCGCTGGACATTGTGGTTGCGACCGCCCGGTCTTCCGTGCGGTTGCCGGCAGCACAAATATACCATCCATCAGGGACTTTATACAAATCCCCCAGACGGCGGTCAAGAATAAACTCGTATGCGGCCACCTGCAGTGAACGGTCAGCGGCAGTAAGTTCATCAAAAAGGATGATTCCTTTGCTTTCCGGATCACGGGGCCACTCTGCGGAAACCTGCCACTCCACCCCTTTGTCGGTGGGAACGGGCAATCCACGGATGTCCACCGGTTCACGCTGGGCAAGCCGAACGTCGATAAAGTTTACGCCGTATTCTTCCGCGAGAGTTCGGATGATAGTGGATTTTCCCAATCCCGGCGCCCCCCAAACCATGAGAGGCGGCAATTTATCCGGAGCAGCTTTGCCGTTCCACAAAGAATCCAGAATGTTGCGGAAAAG
>JAFVSW010000258.1 GCA_017503545.1 Lentisphaeria bacterium
ATTTGCTTGGAGCGTTGATGCTCGTTCCTGCCATTTTATTTTTCCGGAAACGCCCGGATAAAAAGCTTCTTTCCGGCGGAGTCATCTGTGGAATATGCCTTGCCGGCGGTGAAATATTGCAGCAATTCGGTTTGCTGTATACATCTGCCGGAAAAGCCGGTTTCCTGACTGCGCTGTATGTAATAATGATTCCGGTGATCGGCGTTTTCATTCATAAGAAATCAACATGGCCGATATGGTGTGCCTCCTTGCTCTCTATTCTCGGTACATACCTGCTTTGCAGTGATGATTCCTTTGGAACGATTGGAAACCTGGGGGATGCTTTGATGCTTATTTGTGCGTTGTTTTTTGCATTTCAATTTATTGCCATTGCCAAATTTGCCCCCGGCGCAGATGCGCTGCAATTATCGGCAGTTCAGTTCGCAACGGTTGCCGTGGTGTCCGGAATTGCCGCTCTGATCGCAGGTGAGACCTGTACCGTAACCAACATTGCTCAGACAGTCTGGCCGTTACTTTTCTGTGGCATGATCGCCATTGGCATTGCCTGTACGATCCAGATCGCTGCTCAAAAATATGTTCATCCGGCAACAGCTTCGATCATTTTGAGTACTGCCTCTGTCTTTGCGGTACTCTGGGGATGGTTACTGCAGGATGAACACTATTCCCTGATGAATCTGATCGGCTGCGGGATTATTTTTGCCGCTGTTGTGCTGGTACAAATACCTCATAAAAAAAGCAACTCCCCTTTGTGACTTTTTTGTCTTCTCCTGCCTTCCCGGAGCGTATTTTGAGCTTAAAAACTCAAGGTTTTGCTGTAAATTTCTGAAAATCGCTTCACTTTTGTTCAAAAAAACTCTGAATACTCAACAATATAGATTTGTTATACAAATGTTCTTTTGGGAGAGAGGCAAATTTTACTGTTTCCGTGAAAAGCAGTACATCTTTTTCCCGGTCAGAAATTGCTGTGATGAAGCTTCAGAAAATCTTTTGGAGTACGTCCGGTATGTTTCTTGAAAAAACGGGAAAAATAAAATTCATTGGAAAATTTCAATTCTTTTGCCACTTCATACACCCGGTATTCACCGGAAGAAAGCAGTGTATAAGCGCGCCGCAGAATACAACGGGTCAGAAAACGTTTCGGCGTTATCCTGTTTTGACGGATGAAATTCCTGCTGAATGTATCACGGTTTACTTTACAAAGATCTGCCAGTTCGGCAACCGTTGTCATGGCAGTACACGTTTCGGAAAGCAATCGCAAACCCGGACTGTAAACTTCGTTCAAATTCAATTCCACAAGTTCCAGATGGTCAAGCAGGGTTCCGATACAATCGTATGTGATCCCCAGTAATTTGACTGACCATACATTTTCCGGGGCAATTCTGAATATCTGTCGCGCCCGTTCAACCAGTGCAGGATCATCAAAATCCAATATTTTATTGACGGAAGTAAATAAATCAAGACCATTATACAAATCAAGGAGAAATTGGATCGAAACAAAGTACATTGATTTTGATAAACGTACTGCGGCAATATGATCCGCCGGGATAAAATAAAAGTGACCCGACTGCATAGCATAGTGACAGTCGGCATCTTCCACATAAGATTCTTCGTTATCGCTGCTGCCCAGACAAAACAGCAAACGGTTCACAGAAAGTGCAGTAAACATTCCATCTGCTGCCGGGTAGGTGCCATAAGCAAAATGAGTGATCTGCAAATGAAAACGATTGGATAAGTATAATAAATTATCTTTACTTTCTATTGACATAATAGCATATCTCCGTATTGACTTCTGAATTAATATACACCGTTTGAAATATAAAACAAGTCGTAAAAGTATATGTTTTTTCTACTTTTATGTATGGATTTCATAAAACAAAAGAGTTATATTATCTCCATTATCAGCCAGCAAGGAAAATCAAGGAGAAAAATCATGCTTTATCAAGGTTTTGATGATGACAGAGAATATCTGATCAATAAATTCCGCGCCCCGGTCATGGATCCGGCAACCGGACTTGCAAATGATGAAATCAGAGCAAAAATTCTGGACGCAGTCGCCACTTGGAAAGAGCAGCCTGTTTCCATGATCAAAGGACATGGTTTTGAATTTATTTGCAGAAATATGCAAATCGATGTAAACCCCCATGACTGTTTCCCCGGATTCGGCTGTTATGACCGGCATAAACGCCCGATCGCTCCTCTCATCAGCAGCAACTACAGCGCAGTATATGAAAAGTATCTGAAAAATACCGTCGGCGATTCCTGGACTGAGCAGCAAAATGCCGGATTGATCACAATTTGGCCCGACTTTGACCATTCGGTACCGGATTGGGACAGTATTTTCGCTCTCGGTTTCCCCGGTCTGCGGGATCGCGCAAGGAATTTCCGGGCGCAGCATCAGAAAAACGGCACGCTGACGGATGAAGCCGCCGCCTATTTTGAAGGTATTGAAATCACTTTGAACGCCGTTCTGGAATGTATCGGCAGATTGCTCGACTATGCCCGGGAGCATCACGGAAATCACCCCAGGATCCAACGTGAGATCCGCTGCCTGGAACAGATGCGTACCGGTGCCCCCCGGGATACATATGAATTTCTGATGATCATTTATCTGTACTTCTTCTTTGCGGAACACATCGACCATATGCAAGTGCGTTCTTTGAGTAATCTGGATGCAGAAATGCTCCGTTATTACAAAAAGGATTTGGCGGAAGGCCGTTATACGATGGATGAGATCCGTGAATTCATTACCTGTTTTTTTATGCAATGGGCATCCATCGACAACTATTGGGGGCATCCGCTTTATCTCGGCGGAACCGCCCCCGATGGCGGCACGTTATACAACGAATGTTCCGCTTTGATTCTG
>JAFVSW010000259.1 GCA_017503545.1 Lentisphaeria bacterium
TAAATTCTTTCGGACGTTGAGTCTTTTCTTACATGAATTCGTGAGTACTTCAAATTGAAAATCTATCAGTTCCCGGAATTTTCAAGCTCAAAGGAGATCTGATTCTATGGCATAAACCGTCGAACAGGCTTTTTTTTACCCAAAAAAAGCGGGAGGACAAATTGAATTGTCCTCCCGCCGGAAATCAAAATTCCGTTACGGAATTATTTCACATTTGCGAGCAGATATTTTTCTGCTTCAGCACACCAGAGACCGTTATGGGCTTTGACGATTTTATCCAATTCCGCGAACAAGGGATCTGTTTTACCTTTTTCTTCGAAATCAGCGATGGCTGTCAAAGGCATTTCGATGTGGGTGTAAATGAGTTTCTTGCCGCCGGGGATCTTCGGCAGATTCAATGTGGTGGGAATGACCGCATCAATACCGCCGATGTGAGTGATCATAGCAGCAGGATTGATCTTGCCCTGTTCCATGAGCTTGAGGGACTCCTTCATGTCATCCGTGTTGCCACCGGAGGTTCCGACGATGTGTGTGGAACCGTAATGGACATTGTAGAAGTTGAACATGGCACTGAACTTGGTGTCGATCGGACCGGCAAAGAAGTTGAGGCATCCGTCACGACCGAGGATCTGGTCGCCCTGTTCAACCACAGGTTTCACCGGAGCCATACAGAAGACATCATCGTAACCGGTACCGTCGGTAAGATCAAGCAGGTTTTTCACAGCATCACCGGAACCGGTGTTGAGGAAGACCAGTTTCACGCCGTTTGCGGCGGCATCTTCTACGGTGTAGAGTTTCTGAGCGCGTGCAAGACGGGCATCATCGATATCGGTGACGACCAACAGTCCGGGACGGCGGGGACCGTGGATTGCGTAGTCAATTGCACCGAGACCCATGGGACCTACACCGGCGAGGATCGCCATTTTACCGCCTTCAACGATACCCATTTTGTGAACATAGGAACCGTTTGTGGTGTGGTAGTTCGCATGGAATGCACCTACAATGCAGGACATCGGTTCGGCAACAGAGCCGAAGAAGAATGTATCATTTGCATAGGGGAGCAGATTGCCGGTTTCCATGACTTCCCGGGGGATAATGACATAGGTGGCATCGCCGCCGATGTACTTGTAAGAGTAACCGGGAGATGCGAGAGATCCTTTGTAGTTGATTGCAGGCTGGATGGCGAATTTGTCACCGACCTTGAACTGATCCTGCCATTTTGCACCGACTTCGATCAGTTCGCCGCAGAATTCATGACCGATGATGACGGGGTTTTCAGCCACATCATTGGGAACGCGCTTGTGTGCGGCACCCTGTTCGGCAGCTTTGAAGCTGGACATACAGATGCTGTCGGAAACAATTTTTGCAAGAATTTCATCTTCCTTGATTGCAGGAAGTTCAAATTCTTCCAAACGCAGATCGTCCTTACCATAGAGACGTACAGCTTTTGTTTTCATAATCTCTTTTTCCTTTCTTTTTGAAAGAACATCAGATACCGAGTTTTTCACGACGCATGAGTTCGACACCGGTGAAGTTCATGCTGGGAGTGTAGCCCGGCAGCGGGAGAATCTGCTGATGGATTGCATCGAGGATCCAGCTGTCCTGCGGGAAGTAGAACTGTTCCAGTTCGGGGCAGGGGCTGATGGAGTTGGGTGCGCCAACAACAGCAACCGGGGCATCGAGGTAGTCGAAGCAGAGCTGTGTGATCTTGGATGCAATGTCATGGAGCTGGCTGCCGCGTTCGCAAGCATCGGAGATGAGAACGACTCTGCCGGTCTTCTTGACGGATTCCACAACTTTTTCGTAGTTGAAGGGAACCAGACAGCGTGCGTCGATGATTTCTGCGGAGAGATTGAATTCTTTCTGCAGACGGTCAGCGGCTTTGGTTGCCTGATAGAGAGCAGCACCAACGGAGAGGATGGTGACATCGGAACCGACGCGTTTGACATCGGGTTCGCCCAGCGGAATTTCGTAGTAACCTTCCGGAACGCCACCTTCGTGGAACAATTCGGGAGTATCGTACAATCTCTGGCTTTCGAAGAAGACGACCGGGTCAGAACCAGCGAGAGCCGCGTTCATGAGACCTTTTGCGTCGTACGGAGTTGCGGGGAAGCAAACTTTCAAGCCGGGGATGTGTGCGCAAAGACTTGTCCAGTCCTGAGAGTGCTGTGCGCCGTATTTTGCACCGACGGAAACGCGGAGGACGACGGGCATTTTCAGGAGGCCGGCAGACATCGCCTGCCATTTTGCCAACTGGTTGAATACTTCGTCACCGGCGCAACCGAGGAAGTCGCAGTACATGAGTTCGGGAATTGCACGGCCGCCGCAGAGAGCGTAACCGACAGCTGCTGCAACGATTGCGCTTTCAGAGATGGGAGCGTTGAAGAAGCGGTGGTACGGCATGGCTTCTGTGATACCGCGGTATACACCGTAAGCTCCACCCCAGTCACGGTTGTCTTCCCCGAATGCGATGAGGGTCGGGTCTGTGTAGAATTTACCGATGATGGCTTCGAAGAGAGCATCACGGAAGTTGAATGCTTTGAGTTTGGAAACGGGTTTGCCGTTTGCATCGATACCGAAACGGATTTTGCTCTTGACCTTCTTGACGTTTTCGTTTTCTTCCATGGGCTGGAGCGCGTCAACCGGGCGATCATCCATTTTTTCGATCTTCTGGTTGGAGAAGCTGAAGCAACGGATCGCATCGGGATTTTTGACCGGGTCGATACGGGGAGAGATCGTTTCGTCGATCGCCAATTTCATGATGCGGGTGATACGTGCTTTGATATCTTCGTTGAAGGCATCGAATGCAGAATCTTCTTTGATACCTTCTTTGACCAGGGCTTTACGGAATGCCGGGATGGCATCGACTTCACGCCATGCGTCAATTTCTTCCTGTGTACGATAGGAGCTGCTGTCTGTTGCAGAGTGACCGACAAAACGGTAGGTGACGGATTCGATGAATGCCGGACCTTTGCACTGTTCGATGATTTCGCGTTTGCGTTTGAAGGCATCGATCACTGCCAGCGGATTGTATCCGTCGACGGATTCGGAGAACATCATGTCGGGGTTGAAACCGGCGGGGAGACGGCAGGGTTTGTCGTATGCCATTGTTTCGCCGCGTGTCTGACCGCCCATACCATAGCTGTTGTTCAAGCAGTGGAAGATCAACGGAAGACCGCCTTTGTAGCCTTCTTCCCAGAGATATTTGAACTGGTCCATACCGGCAAAGTTCAATGCTTCCATCACAGGACCGCGGCCCATTGCGCCGTCACCGAAGTTGCAGACGACGAGACCGGGTTTTTTGTTGATTTTCTTGTAGAGAGCAGCCCCGGCGCAGATACCGGCGGAACCACCGACGATCGCGTTGTTCGGGTAAATACCGAAGGGGAGGAAGAACACGTGCATGGAGTTACCGAGACCACGTGTGAAACCGTTTTCGCGGCCGAACAATTCAGCCATGAAGCCGTAGAGGAGGAAGTCGATCGCAAGATCACGGACATTGCCGGATTTGTTTTCTTTTTCAACGACAGAGAGAAGTTTGCCGTCGAATGTTTCTTTCATGATCTGATACAGTTCTTCTTCGCTATGAGTGCGGATCGCGTTGAAGCCTTTTGCAAGCACTTCCCCGTGAGAACGGTGAGAACCGAAGATGTAGTCATCGTTGGTCAGGCTGTATGCCATACCGACAGCAGTCGCTTCTTCCCCGGAGTACAGGTGAGCCGGGCCGGTGTAAACGTAGTCGATGCCGTTGTAATGTTTTGCAGTACGTACTTCGTACAGCATGGTTTCGAATTCACGGATGTACTGCATATCCTGGTAGATACCGAGGAGCTGATCATCTGTATAGTTTGCACGTTCCTGTTTCAGTGTTTTTTTGTACTGATTGACGGGGATGGTTCCGAAAGAGATTTCACCTGCTTTACGCATTTCTTTCGGATCGACAAATTGACATTTAGGCATGTTTGTTTTTCCTTATGTTAGTATGTTGTTGTTTTTATCTCAATGTACTTCGTTGATGATCGCTTCGCGGAAGATTTCTGCAACTGTCGGGTGCGGGAAGACCACTTTGGACATGTCGTTGCAGGAAAGACGGCGTTCCACTGCGACTGCAAGTGCCGGGATGATTTCGGACATCGGGTTGCCGATTGCACATGCACCGATGATCACATCATCTTCATCCAAGATCAATTTGATGAAACCGTTGCCGCCTTCGTTTTCAGCAAGGTAACGACCGCTGAACTGGAGGGGGAGGCGGGTTTCACGGAATTTCAGACCTTTTTTCGCTGCTGTTTCAGCGGTTTCACCAACACTTGCAACTTCCGGATTGGTGTAGATCACAGCCGGGATCGCACGGTAGGTCATGCGGTCTTTTTTGCCTGCGATCACATTCACAGCCACTTCGCCTTCGCGATATGCTGTGTGAGCAAGCATGGATTTGCCATTGACGTCACCGATGGCATAGACGCCCGGGACGTTGGTTTTCATTTCATCATCGGTCACAACGGCGCCGCGTTCCACGTAAACACCGATGTTTTCGCAACCGATTTCAGCAGAGTTTGCACGGCGGCCCACAGAAACCAGGATTTTATCTGCTTCCAATGTGGATTTGCCGTTTGCATCTTCAATATCCACTTTATTGCCGTTGACAGCAGTTACTTTTGTGGAGAGAAGGAATTTAACGCCGCGTTTTTCATATTCTGCCTGGAGCAGTTTTGTCATATCGGGATCAGTCAGACCGCCGATACGGGGCATCATTTCAACAACCGTTACTTCAGAACCGACACTGTTGAAGTAGGAAGCCATTTCCAGACCGATCACACCACCACCCATGACCAAAAGTTTCTTGGGTACTTCCTTGAGGTCCAGGATTTCGCGGTTGGTCAAACCGATACCGGCTGCAACGGATTCTTTCAGACCCGGGATCGGGGGAACTGCTGCGCTGGAACCGCTGGCGATGATGAGGTTTTTACCTTCAAAAATTTCGCCGTTTGCTTCCACGGTGAAACCGTTGGCTGTTTTGCCTTTGATCACAGCAGCCGCCTTGACGACATTGACTTTTGCACCTTTCATCTGCATGGCAACGCCGGAAACGAGCATTTTTACAATCTTGTCTTTCCGGTCAACCACAGCAGCATGGTCGATGGTTGCGCCGGTTGCATCCACACCGTATTTGTGTGCGCCGCCTTTGGCATAATCATAAAGTTTAGCAGAGTAGAGAAGGGTTTTTGTGGGCATGCAGCCTTCGTTGAGGCAAACACCGCCGAGCGCACGTTTTTCAAACAATGCAACACTCAAACCGTAGTGACCGGCACGTTCTGCAGCACGATAGCCGCCGGGACCGCCGCCAATGACGAGTACATCATAAATCATTTTAACATATCTCCTTGGGAGGTTGAATTACTTTGCAAGCAAAAGACTGAAGTTTTCCAGTTTTTCTGCCAATGCTTTCAGGAAGTTGGCTGCCGGAGCGCCGTCGAGTGCGCGATGGTCAAAGGTCAGAGACAGACCCATGGCTTTGTAATATTTGATTTCTCCATTGACTTCTTTTGCACGGAGTGTAAATGTGTCAACACCGAGAATACCGGTCTGCGGAGGATTGATGACCGGAGTGAAGCTTTCGATACCGGCTGCACCCAGGTTGCTGACTGTGAAGCTGCCGCCAGTGAGTTCGGAAGCCGGGATGCTGCCGTCTTTGCACTGTGCTGCTTTTTCTTTGACTGCTTTGGAGATTTCCACCAGAGACATTTTGTCGGCATTTGCGATTACGGGAACGAGCAGACCGCGGGGTGTATCCACGGCAACACCGAGCTGAACGCCGTTGAAGTAACGCATTTTATCGCCGAGGAAGTGCGCATTGAGATCCGGGAATTCCGGCAATGTGCGGGAAACAGCATAAAGAATGAAGTCGTTGAGTGTGAGATCTTCCACGCCCATACCTTTGGATGCTTTTGCCAGTTTGCGGTATTCCATGATGGCAGTTGCATCGAATGTACGATTGAGTGTGAGCTGTGCCATTTCGGAAAGAGATTTGTGCATGTTTTCTGCAATGACTTTCCGGATTTTCGGCAGCGGTTTGTCTTCGTATGCGGCAGCCGGAGCAGCGGGAGCAGCAGCGGCGGCAACGGGAGCAGCAGCCTGTTCCGGTACACCGTTTTTCAACAGTGTTTTGACATCACGTTCGATCACGCGGCCATCGGGACCGGTGGGAGTTGCCAGTTTGACATCGACTCCAGTTTCTTCAGCCAGCATTTTTGCGCGGGGAGATGCTTTGAAACCGTCAGCAGAAACCGTTGCAGCGGCAGCGGGAGCAGCAGCAACCGGAGCGGCGGCAGCGGCAGGAGCTTCTTCTGCAGCAGCGGGAGCGGCATCAGCGGCAGCGGTGGGAGCTTCCACTTTTTCGCCGGGCTGACCGATTGCGCATATGGGCACGCCGACGTTAACTTCTTCGCCTTCCTGAACAAAGAATTTCAGGACCACGCCGTCTGCGGGGGATTCACATTCATAAGAGGATTTACCGGTTTCCTGAGTAAAGAGAGGCTGATCCTTCTTGACGGTATCGCCTTCTTTTACGAGCCATTGCGCCAAAACTGCGCTTTCATCAGAGACACCCTTCTGGGGCATCAGTACCATTTCTGCCATTTTCTCTTCTCCTTGTGAGTAAATTGGTTAGTTGTTATATTTTTTGTATTAAAGAATTTTTACATTTGCATCCTGGAATACATGCTGAATACTTTCCGGCAATTTGCCATCCGTTACCAATATATCAATATCAGCAGGGCGGGCAAAGGTGAAAGGCATCAGCGTACCTGTTTTTGAACTGTCAAACAGCATAACGACCCGGCGGGCGCGTTCAATCACGGCACGTTTCAAATCACATTCGTGCTGACTGCCCACAGAAAAACCGGCTTTTTCCGTGAATGCGGAGGCACTCATGAATGCGGTATCAATATTCAGATTCCGTAATTGATCCAATACATTCATACCGGAAATGGAAATTGTTTTTCTGGAAAGAGTTCCGCCCAGCAGGATAATCGTCGGATTCTGTTTCTTCCAGGCAATTTCAAGGGCAATATTCGGGGCTGAGGTGATGATGGCTGTATTGACATCCGGCAATTGACGTGCCAATGCCATGATCGTACTGCCGGCATCCAAAAAGATCCCCGATTCCTGTTCCACCAGTTCTGCCGCTTTCTGGGCTATGCTTTGTTTTTGTTTGTAATTGCGTTTTTCCCGTTCACCGTAAACATCTTCTGTCAGACCATAACTGGCAGGAAGAATACGGGCACCGCCTTTTGTGCGGAGGATATAACGGTTCTTTTCCAGATATTCAAGGTCACGACGGATCGTCATTTCTGACCACGAAGAAAAATGAACTGCTAGTTCGCTGATCTGGGCTTCCCCGTGTTCTTCGATAAACTTCCGGATTGCTTCCTGACGTTCCTTCATGATTTCCGTAACCTTTCTTTAGAAATTCATTTCGTGTTGTCTAGTAATATAACATATCTTTTGTGAATTTCAATATTTATTTTGTGATTTTTTATCATTTTTTTCAGAGATAATCTTTTTTATTTTTTGCAGTCTGTCTTGATTTCCATTCATACCATGTTATATTACCTTAAAATAGTATAGATAAAGGCATGACCGGAAAGGAACGGAATATGACGGTTGCTGAAATGAAAACGGCTTTGATGGATGGTGCAAAACTTTTCTTTGCAAAACAATACACCGAAAATGAAGAGGTACGCGGCCTTTGGGGGGTCACTTTCGACCGCAGAAAAGGATTTCATGTGGTGGAAAAAAAGCTCAAACAAGTGCGCAGTATCATCGAACGGGAAGGCGGTGCGTACCTGCTGAAGATCAAAGACGATCATCTGATCGGTGTTACGCAATTCGGACAGGAACTTGTGACGGAGCTTCCGGAAGATGAATGGGAAGCGCAGGAAATTTATCAGAAACTTCCCCGTTATGATTTTACACAGCAAGTACAATCTCAGAAATTCCTCAAGAAATTGGGATTCTTTTGATTTATTATAGAAAGGAACAGTTTTGCCATGAAATGTTGGAAAAAAGGTGCGCTGCACTGCCATTCTGTCTGGTCTGACGGCAGAGCGTTGCCGGAAGTGATTCTTCAGGTTTACAAAAATCTGAACTATGATTTTGTTTCGATCACGGATCATAATATTTTTCAGGAAGATCCTCAGGTCTGGCATTGGATCAACTGGGATCAGGATATGTTTACCGGTTTGGCATTTACACAAAATGCTTTTGATTGGAGCAAAGAGGTTCTCGGTGAAAATGCAGATAAATTGCTTGAGACGAAAACGCGCGGTGTTCGTAATTATATCCGCTTAAAAGATTACGAAACATTCCGTGCCGATTTTGAAGTGCCGGGAAAATTTCTGGTCGTTCCCGGATATGAAGCGACTCTTGGCGGATTCAAAAATTCTGTTGACGGATATTTTGTTACTCATCTGAATATTTTCAATCAGAAGAATAATTATTGTGTCAAATATCCGGAAGAAATGCCCCAGAGCGATGTGATCCGTGCGGCATATGAAGAATACAAGGAAAAAGCCGGAGATTCTTATGAGGAATCTTTTATCATGCTGAATCATCCTTTCTGGCGTTTCTGGGATACGGATCCTCAGGCATTGCTGGATGTGCCGGAAATCAAATTCTTTGAAGTATGCAACAGCGGTGCTGCCGCCAATGCGCCGAAAGATCCGGTATTGACCGTTGAAAAATTCTGGGACTTTGTACTTGCTCACCGTTTGGATCGCGGTCAGGGATTATTGTACGGAACGGCAACGGATGATTGCCATCATTATCATCCGCAGAAAGTGGCAGTTTCCGGTTATGTGGATACCGGATTTGTCATGGTGAACTGTCCGGGTGAATTTACGTATGAATCCATTGTGGAAGCAATGAAACGCGGTGATTTCTATGCATCCTGCGGTGTGTATTTGGACGATGTGGCATTTGATAAGGATACCAGAACCTTGCAGGTGAAAGTCCGTGCAGAGGAAGGTGTCAATTACAAAATTGAATTCATCACGACGAAACGGGATTTTGACCGTACCATCAAGACAACGAAATATAACTTTGATCTGGGGTATTCCCGTGATCTGACGACAGTCGGCGATGATATCGGCAGAATCGTAAAGACGGTGGAAGGTACGGAAGGTGCTTATACCATGGCGGATGATGATATGTATGTTCGCGCAGTGGTCTATTCCGATAAAAAAGGCAGGATCAAAGATCCGTTCTATTATCCGGAATGTGAATGTGCGTGGACGCAGCCTGTTTGTTGAATCATTGTCTGACAGTGGAAATCATGTCTAAAATTATAACGTTTTTGCCGAAAATCATGTTGATGATTTATTTGGCTGTATTTGCTGTTTGTGCTTACAAACCAGGGAAAGAGGTCAAACAGATTCTCGGGTATAAAATTCCCGGAGATACGATAGACATTTCCGCACACGGGTAATAATGATATATTTTTGTGTAAAAAAATGGATATGACAATTTTTCATGGTTTGAAACTTCTGACATCCTGTGGCGTTGGTGCCTATGGGGAAGTGTATTATTGCGAAGATCTTTCCGGCAGAAAAATGGCAGTAAAGATTGTTTCCAAAAAGAAGTTCGGGGATTCCTGGAAACGGGAATTGCGCGGCGTCATCAATTACCGGAAGATCACGGAACATGCGTCCGCATTATTGCAAATATTCCATGTTGGTGAAGATGAAGAAACATTTTATTACACCATGGAAGCTGCCGATTCTGCAACGGAAAACGAATATGTTCCGGATACATTGGCGTACCGGCTGCAATCCGGTGCGTTGCCGCAAACCGAATTGTTTCGTATTCTTTCCGGAGTTTTTGAGGGGATTAAGTTGATCCATCATGCCGGTTTTACGCACCGGGATATAAAACCGGACAATATTCTTTTTGTCAAAGGCGTTCCGAAACTGGCAGATATCGGGCTGGTTTCCTCTTTATCCAATTCCATGACGCAGCTTGCCGGAACATTGGACTTTATTCCACCGGAAGAACGGACTGCTGACGCTCTGGAATCCTCCGATCGTCATGCCCGCCAGCGTAACGATTTATATGCGTTCGGCAAAGTGATTTATTGCGCTGTAACGGGAAGGAATCCCCATGAATATCCGGCAGTGCCGCCAGATATGCCATTGAGTTTGCCGCTGAAATATTTTCTCCGTCTTTCTTATGATTTGTGCAATAATGAACCGGTACGCCGTTTAACATCCATTTCGCGTTTGGAACAGGAATTTGCGGATATTGAACGCAAAGTGTTTTACGGCGAGACATTCCGTGATAAATTGATTTATGCGGGGAAACGGTTTGCTGTCGGGACAAAAACGTTTTTCTTTATGGCATGGCGTTTGTTGAAACGGTATTGGTATCTGATGGTGTTGTTTCTGCTGATTGGTGGCGGAACTGCATATTGGATTTGGAAGCCGGATCCTCCCTTTGATATAACACAGCAAAAAAGCAAACGGTATTTCAATGCTTCTCATCAACTTGAAATGATGGTTCCATTCCATTGGGAAATTATTTCAAAAGAAACCATGCAGCAGTTGATGAAGGAGGCATATCAGGACAAAAAGAACAATCCGCATTTTACCGAAAAGCAGATCGAAAGTTTCTCGCAAGTGGTAAAACATGGGCAGGATATGATTTATTGTGATTTCGGATCTGATTTTGCCGATAATATTGTGATCGCAGTATTCCCGATGACCCGTAAGGAGATGGATGCCATTTCTGAAGACGAATTCCGCCTTATGCTGAAGGGATTGTTTGAAGGCCGTCTGGATTTCAAAACGGAAATATTTGCATCCCGGAAAATGACCCTGTCCGGACACCCGGCAATTTTTCTTGATTACCGGTATATGCCTGCTTTTCGTGCGTGCTGTTATTGGATTGCGCTGGAAAGTAAGACTGTAATGATTACACTGTCTGCAAAAAATCAAACCTTTCTGCAGCGTCAGGAGGAGTTTTCTTCTGTGATCAAAACATTGAAAATAGGAAAATAATATTTTTCAAGTGTAAGATAACGCACTTTTTCCGCAGTAAGTTAATCCGATTGGAAAATTCAAAAGATTTTTTGCGGTCTGACTTTTTTTGATCGACTTTTGAATTTTCCTCAGAAAAAAGTGAAAGAATTGGAATTTTATTATGGCATTTACTACGAAAAAATCTTTACTTGCAAAAGTGCGCAGCGGCGATGAAATCTCCTGGCTGGAGTTTTATACCACTTACAAACCGTTGATTCTTCTTTGCGGGGGTGACTGCGGACTTACGCAGGATGAAAAAGAAGAACTGGTACAGAAAGTAATGTGCGAGATTTTTCAAAAAGACATTATCGGAAAATATGATCCGGATAATGTACCATCTCATGTCGTTTTCAAATACGATCCAGCCAAAGGGCGTTTCCGGCACTATCTCCGTAAAATTATCCGTTATCAGGCAATCAAAATCTATGAACAGCGGCGCAAACATGAATCCATTGATGCCGTGGACTCCCCGGTACGGTCTCTGCCTTCCAATGATGAATGGAAAGCCGTGTGGGATGACGAATGGTACAAACACGTTCTGCATATGGCTATGACGGAGTTAAAAAGCCGTGTTCAACCGGAAACCTATGCCGCCTTTGAAATGTATGCTGTACAAAACCGGAAAGTGGAAGATGTTGCAAGTTTTCTCAATCTTTCCGTAGCCTCAGTTTACACAGCAAAAAGCCGCTGTATTTCCACGCTGAGAGAAATCATCAAGGAACTGGAGGAAAAATAAGACGATGAAACATTATACGCATGAAGAATTGGAATTGTATCGTAACGGAAAAATGTCTGTACTTGGCAGAATTGCCTGTTCCAGTCATTTACAGAAATGCGCAAAATGTTCTAAAATTATGGAAGAATTACAGGAGGATGACAAGTTAATCGCGCATTTACGGAGCAGTATCCAGTTGTACCGGGATTTATCAGAGATTGAACCGGCAAAAACAAGTTGAGGCAATTTTAAAAGTCCGCTACTCATAAATTATACTGTAAAAGTTGACAAATTACAATTCCGGTGATATATTATTTACCCTTATTTTTTTGATTAATAACACTGGAGCTGCAGCATGTTCAAAAAGTTATATTTGCCCGTCGGTATGATCATTGCCGTGATTCTTTCTTTTCTGTGTCCGGAACCCGGAACATGGTTCAAAGCATTGCGTGTCAGTTCCTGGCTGACCATGAATAATTTTCTGATCGTTGTCATCTTTCTGGTCTGCGGTTGGAACATGGATGTCAGTTCCGTTAAATTCGACCGCAAATTTGCCCTCCTTTTTGCATCCGGTGCCGTGTTTTCCCTGTTGATCAGTCCATTGCTTGGCTGGGGGACTGCCAAAGTCTTCTGTATGGGTGTTCTTCCTGCGACCGGGTTGATCGTTGCCGCAGCGATGCCGCCGACATTATCCAGCGGGATCGTGTTGACGGAAACGGCAAACGGCAGTACCTTGCTTGCTATTCTTATGACCGTCGGTTATAATCTTTTGAGTGTGGTCACAATTCCGTTGATGCTTGCGTTGTGTGTGACATCCGGCGGGGAAGTGGATACCAATCCGTTACGGATGTTTATTCAATTGGTCATGCTGGTATTGCTGCCGTCGATCATCGGATTTCTGTTGAAGAAATGGACAAAACGGAAACTGCCGAAGATTTTCGGATATGCGCCGTCTACTGCCGTGATTCTGTTGGTTTGGGGATTCTTTTCTGCATCCAGTGCGGAATTCAAACAACATTCTCCCGCCGCATTGCTTCAGGAAGGGGCAAGTGCGCTGGTGCTGCACGGGATTCTGCTCGCTGTCATGTGGTATGGCGGAATCCTTTTCAAATGCGGCAAAGCAGAACGGAAAGCGTTGCTGTTCACCGGCGGATCCAAGACGATCACCATTGCCATTACCATGTTGAATATTATTGGCGCGGGGACGGGAGCCGCCATGGTGCCGTGTCTGGTGTATTATTTTGTGCAATCTCTGGTGGATTCCGCATTGGCGGGCAAGATGGGATTGAACGCACTGAAAGACAGTGAAAAGACAGTGGAAAACGCCGCCTCATAACAGCGGTCGTTTCATCCAGTAATCATCCATAAAGAACCCGTTTCCGATATCGATTTTGACGGATCGGAATGTGGTATATCCGTTTTTCAAATAGGTATGATATGCTCTGGTGTTTTGTTTATTGACCGCCAGAATCAAATCCTGAAATCCATGTTTTCTGCATTGATCCGCCACATGATCCAGCATGGCGTGACCGTATCCCTGCCGGTGATATTTGGAAAGCAGATAAAGTTTATGGAGTTTCGCCGTCGTCTGCGGTGCTTCCTCCCATGGAGACCAGACCATATATCCGGCGGGGGCATCATCCACATACCGCAGGAGGAAATGATAGCCGTTATGGAATTCCTTTTCCATGACTTCCGGGGCATACATCATATTCATCATGTACGTGATTTGTTCCTGCGAAAGAATAGAACGGAATGTTTCGGGCCAGATGGAAGCGGCGATATCCCGGACAATCTGTAAGTCGTCCGGGTTGGTGATTTCTGTAAAGTGGTGTGTCATGACTTATGATCTCCTGTTATGCCGTAATATACACCTGCATGGAGAATAAGTCAATGGAGGTCCACAGTGATTTCTCCCCGGATTTTACTTGCGGCATCCGTGACCGTGATCCGCCACTTACCGGGTGTTTCATTGAGTGCAAAGGGCAGGTGGAATTGTCCGTTTCCGTTTGAATATTTCATGACCTGATGGTATGCTTTTCTTTCTTTTCCATCGGGAGCAAAACATTTCAGAACAAGGATCCCGTCAGTCTTTGCGCCATTTGATGTTCTGACTGAAACGGAAAGTTTATCGGTGCCGGTTCGTTTCAAAGTCACTTTCTCCACTTTCCAGGGCAGGGCGGCAAGCATTGAGCCGTCGCCGGGTATGAGAGTGATATTGAACCGGGTGCCGTACCCCAGATATTTTCCTTTGCGGACATCATACAGATGGCATTTTTTATTCAGCACAAAAGGTGTCCGGAACGCAGCCGGTTTTTCGCCGGACAGAACTTCCGGGAGGAGGACGAAATACTGTTGGTCACCGTTTGCGAACGTACCGTGCATGATGGGGCGTTTGGAGTCCGCGTGTCCGGGCGTGTCAACGGAGAGGAAATTACGGAATTTCTGTAAAAAAGCAGTATTTTTTCCGTTGCTGCGTGTTGCTGCGTAATCGGTGACAAAGTTCAGGAGAAGGGTTTTGCCTTTCCCTGCTTTATTTTCGATCCAGAGGGGAACGGTATTGAACCGGATCTTTGCGCTTGCCTGTGCTTTTGCCGATTTTGTTTTGATGCCGCGGCATGCGTGTGTGATTTTCAAGTCTTTGAACGTGGTACTTCTGATTTTCCGCTGAGAGGTATTTTTACTTTCGATACCGAACAGGGAATCGAGAGCCGCGATGTTCCGTTTTCTGCCTGATTCATCAAAGGTCGCCGGTTCCACATCGGCAATCAGGATACCGCCCCGTTTCACAAACGCGGTGATCTTTTTTACATCGTTATCGGAGAGTGCGGAACTTTCCGGGAGCAGGAGGATTTTGAATTGATCCAGCTGATCCAGTTCTTCCGGCGCAATAAAACGGTAAGGAATGGCAAGGTCTTCCAGGATCCGTGCGAAATCCTTTTCTTTACTGTAGAAATCCGTTTTATGGATCTTGGTGTAATTGACGATCAAAGACTGTTGAGAATGGAGGATCGCCGCTGTATTTGTGACCTTTTTATTGTGATAGAGCAAATCACCCATGCCGCTGCGCAATTCCCAGAGAAGATCGCTGTAATATTGGCGGATCGCAGGCAAACGCAGATCCGGATTCAAAAAGATGGCGCCGAACCAGTTGTTGTTGCCGCGTTCGCCGATGGCAAGCCCTTCCCAGAAACAATAAACCGTCTCCGCCTGCGTGTTGCTGTATCCGCGATAACGCATGACAAGGCGTTTTTCCCGGTTGAAGGAAACCGGTATACGGGTATCCTGATAGAAGGAGCCGCAATCAAACTCTTTCATGGAGTAGAAATTGGAGTTGCCGTTGTAGGGGGAGGGATATCCGGGGACACCGGTCGGCCCGACGATCGCACCGGGATATTTCTGTTTGAGCCGCTGACGGTATCCATCCAGCGTGCGGCGGAAAACTTCATCCATGTAAAGCCGGTGTTCCAAATAAGGGGCGCGGTTATCTTTCAGAATGACTTCGTTCAGTGTGAGCGGGAGGACATCGTTCCAGGATTTGAATTTGCAATCCCATGCGGCATTGAGTTTTTCAATGGAACCATATTTTTTCTGCATGAGCAGCCGGAATTCTTTCATACAGTATTGACACATGCAGATGTCGGCGGATGCCGTATGATATGTCATGCTCATTTCATCGCCCAGCTGGAATACCTTGCGTGTGCCATATTCATCCATCCGCCGGGAGAGAGCATCGCTTGCCAGATAATCTTTGAATTTCGGATCGTTAGGGCATTTTGTACGGACAAGATATGTTTTGTCATTGGTCTGATTGTAGCGTTTCAGATCGGTCAGAACATTGCGGTCATAAAAGAGCCCGGTGCAGCCGTGACCGTTTGAGCCACATTCCGCATCGGAATAACGGACCATGGGGAGCATCCCGTTGTTGCCGCTGCCGGAATAGTGAAAATTGAACCCGAATTCGCTGTACTGTTTGTAACGGTAGGGATAACTGTATACCGGATATTGATCGCCGCAGACCCATAACATATTGGTATAATTTTCCACCGTATTGCGGAGTGCGGGCAGATAAAAATCCTGCCGTTTTTCTGCCGCTGTTTTGCCATTGCGGAGCAATTCCGCCCGGAGTTCATGACGATTTGTCAAAATCATCTGCGGCGCAAAATGGAACGTACCATCGGCAGAAGTCGTGGTATAAAGCAGCCGGTCCATGTTGTCCACCACGGAGATGCGGAGCTTATCATTTTTTTGCAGTTTTGATGCCGGGATGATATTACCTTTGACCGCTTTGCCGGTATTGACAAGTTTGATTTCTTTTATAAAATTGCCTTTTTTGTTTTCCATGCAGAAAAATCCGTAATCCCCGTTTGACGCAGTGACATGGAGATAATTTTTGCCATACCGTAAAGACGGCAGTTTGTAAAGGTTGTCACCCTGTTTGAAACGGAACTTTTCTTTGTGGTATGACTGGCTGTATTGATCCAGAATTTCGATGGAGCCTTCCCCACTCTTTGCTGTTTTGATCAGCAGAGAAGTGTTGTCTTTTCCGCTGATCGTGTGGAAAAAAGGTTCCTGTCTGCCGGTCCATTGGATGAGTTTGCCGAGAATGGCAAATTGATATTCCTGATACCGGTGATCCGGGCGCGGCTGTCTCCAGATCCAGGTACGGTATCCGGGCTGCGGTACAAGGAAAGAGTCGGTGGGATATTCTACAAGAACGAGTCTGCCTTTGCCATAGTTGCCCATCCGGATTTTTGTTTCCGGGAGGAACGGAGCCGCGGAGAATGACATGGTTTTTGTCATTTCTGCGGAAAGCGGTTGAAGTGTTTTTGCGATTTTATTGAGTTGCGGGTCTTTTGTACCTGCATTGATGATCAGCAATCCGGATCCGCTATGGCACATTTGCAACAATTTTTTGCGGATATGGGCGGGATAACTGGACCAGGTACCCTTACCGTGGCGGATCTTTGCTGCGCCGGCATTCCCGCCGACTACAAGCATATCATATTTCTTTTTCAGGAATTGCGGCAGATGATCCAATCCGTTTTCGTGCCGCTGGATGAGTTCTGCAACGGTTTGCCAGGAAAGAGTATGCGGGAATACGGTGGGAACGGTCGGCTTGATCTTCAAACGCTGTTGTAATTCGATCACATCCCGGCTGCCGTTTGCGGGAAGCAGAAAGAGGATATTGTTTTCTTTGCCGCCGGTCTGCCAGATATTGTGCGGCGTTACATAATCTGCCTTGGGATCATATTGCCAATACCGTTCAGTATCGGTAATTACGGCGGGGCGTTTTTTGCCCATGGGGGCAAGGTTGAGTGGGAGGAGTTTACCGGTTTTATCCGTTTTTGATTCCATATCAAAATTTTTGGAAACGAGCCGGTAATGTTTGCCGTTCACGCCCAGTTTTTTTGTGACAAGTTTACCGGGCGCAAGAGAAACGGTAATATCCTGTTGTTTTTTACCGTTGATAAACAATTGGAACGTTTCTTTTTTGTTTGCGAATCCGGTAAGGTGGAGAGTTACGCCATCGGGTGTGGATTTCAAATATCCGGCTCCGGTTTTTCCTGCACCGGAAAGCTGTTCCAGCCTGGAGACGGCGGCAATGCTGAATTGTTTTGTGATACTGCTGCCGTTTTTGACTTGATCCTGTATCAGTTTGAATTCCAATGTATCCTGCGGGGCTCCGGATTTGCAATACCAGGAGTAAAAGGAATCCAGTTCGCTGTATTCGGGGAGGACAACGACTCCGAGTTTACTTGCCGGTGCCATGAATGCAATAAAGTTCCGTGTGAAGTCCGTGACCGGTTTGGAACGATAGGTATTCTTTTTTACGGTGGGAACGGCGGCAACGATCCCGGTTTTTCCCGCATAAGTCAAATAATTGTCTTCCCCTGGAATACCGAGATAAGAATGGGACCAGTAAATGAAGGTGTACGGGGACATCCGTTCCAGTTTATTTTTGATGGTGATACGCACATCCAATCTGGAATTGCCCGGCGCAAGAGAGATTTTTTTGATGACGGATACAAAATTCCAATCTCCGGTGAGCGAGGGAGAAGTGAGCGTCAATTCTCCGGTTCCGTCGGGCAAGGTTTCCCCTTTGATGGTATAATCAGCAGTCCGGAGTGTAACATCTTTGGGGGCAAACTGATCTTTCAATGCCCCGGTATCTTTGCCTTTTCCAGTGTAAACCATATTTTTACCGTTTTTGAATGCGGTAAAATGAGTCATTTTACCACCGTTTGCACTGAATTGAGTGCGGATGATCCCGTTGTCCAGAACGGCAGTACCATTGTTCACCGTAACTTTTACCGCCGCTGTCAGAGACAATGAAAAAGACAACAGTAAGCCCGCAAAAGCAAAAATCCTGACCATCATCAAATTTACTCCTTTATGTTACAACGGAAAAACTCAGTATGTGCCGCCGCCCCAGAACCAATATCCTTCGGATCCGGTTACGCTGCGGTCGGTTGCAGTGTATACATATTTTCTGTTGTCGGAATGTCCATCCACGTACAAGGTGTTGTAGGTCTTTCCCGCGTGACGGCGCTGGATATGATAATATTTGGATGTCATGGAGGTGATCTGGTATCCATCGCCGCGTTCGTATGTTCCGTCAGCAATAAGACAGCGTTTTGAAGGATTTTTTACCGTTGTGATTTTTCGCGGAGTTCCGGAGAAAGAATGGGTATTCATCCCGTAACCGACATATCCATTGTTCACGCCTTTTTCGTAATCCGTGGACGGGCAGACATAGCAGGAGGATTTTTTCACTTTCCCGGTTTTTGATTCGTAAGAAGTTTTATCTACAACACCATGGATCTGCAATTGGCGGTACCAGGTACGGGGCTGCAAGGTGGTATCGTAAGTGGAGGGCAAATAATCGTTATACATTTCCGTATATATGCGCAGGTCGAAGCCGATTTGTTTGGTATTGCTGAGACATTTTGTGGCGGCACCTCTGTCGCGGACTTCCTTCAATGCAGGCAGAAGCATGGCGGCAAGGATGGCGATGATGGCGATTACGACCAGTAATTCGATCAATGTAAAAAGTTGCTGATTCTGTTTCTGTTTCATTTTTTTGACCTTTCCTTTATTCTTTATATGGAAATGTTTCTCTTGTTACAAACGAGGCCGGGCAGGAAATACTGGCTCCTGCCGGTTCTTTATTATTGATACAGCGGATGGTGAATTCACCCGCAAGCCGTCCTGTCTGTTCCCAATGGGGATCGATCGTGGAAATGATTTGTTTTTTCGGCGGATTTCTGCATGTTGCTTCAAAATTGTCATGTCCGATAATCAAGAGATCCCTGCCCGGTTCCAAACCATATTCTTTGCACAGATCGTATACACTGAGTGCTGCGATGTCCGACTCACACCAGATCACTTTGGAACGTTTGAGAGCATCCCAATGTTTCGCGGCGGCATTGCGGATACTGGCACGGAGATTTTCAGTATCGTGCTGATAAACTCTTTCGCACAAAAAGGAGAGTTTTGCACCGGACGGGGCATATTGTTTGATCAATTCATTTTTGTTGTCCGGATTTGTGCTGAATAACGTGATGTTTTCCAGTGCATCCGCCGGCATTTGCTGCCAGATCGTTTTCATGGCTCCGGAAAAGTCGATTTTTACCTGATGGAAATTGTCGATTTCGTATGTCGGGTGATTGGAGAGTGCCACGATTGGACGGCCGGTTGACTGAAACATTTCCACACTTTGTTTTTTCAACAGTGTGGATCCCATGATATAGGCATCTGCAACATCGGAAAACAGAAAATTCTGTACTTTTTCATTGATGTTCTCTTTGCCGTCAGCTTCACACCAGAGAATGGAAAGAGTATATCCGGCACTCTGCAAAGAGTCGCAAATGCCTTGAATAAACAGGGAAAAATGCGGATTCGTCAAGTCGTTCCGCAATGCCCCGAGCAGAAGTCCGACCCGGTAACTTTTTCTTGCCGCAAAACCTTTCGCGGCGACCTGTGGGCGGTAATTGTTTCCCTCACAGATCTTCTTGATCTTCTGCCGTAATTCCTCACTCAAATGGGAGGATTTTTCCGGATGCAGAGCGCGGGAAACGGTGGAGGGATTGACTCCTGCGATTTTTGCAATCTCTACAATTGTGATCTTATTTTTTACCATGGCATGATTCCTTTATCTGCATTTAATATAGCATCTTTTTTTATTTAGTCAAACGTTACCCTGAAAAAATAAGAAAAATATTCATCTGTTTGTAACATGTTGTCTTTACAATGGGTAAAAATAATTGCAGAGTGGTGGTGTCAGGATAAATGCAAAAAAACAGGAGCGGCAAATCCTATCTTTATTTCTGTTTTTTGCTCCGGAACCAGCCGGATGGTAATTGGGAAAGAATGATCCCCGCAAAGATCACCGTACAGCCGAGAAGTTCCCGCGTTGAGAGGATCTCGTTGAGGAACAGCCATCCGCCGAGGACCGCAAAGACGGATTCCAAACTCATCAGCAGCGTTGCAGTGACCGGATGCAGATATTTCTGGGAGACCATTTGCAAGGTAAATGCAATGGCACTGGATCCCACACCGCAAAAGACCCAGAAGGGCAGGGAGGCTATGATTTTATCCATGATCCACGGATCACCGGCAAGCCAGGAAGCAATCGTGGAAAATATGGTTGCAATGATAAATTGAATACAGGAAAGACGGACGCAATCGCATTTTGCCGCATATTTATCAATCACCATAATGTGGAAAGAATACAGGACCGCGCAAGCAATCACGAACCATTCGCCGATTCCGATATTATCGATTCCGCCGCAAAGCAGATAAGAACCGCCCAGTGTCAATGCGACAGCGATCCAAAGGGTATAGGATGTTTTGCGTTTGAAAAAGATTCCGAGTAATGGAACAATGACAATGTAGAGCGCGGTCAGGAATCCGGTTTTTCCTGCCGAGATATATTTCAAACCGTATTGTTGACTGATACAAGCGACAGAAATCGCCAGACCGCACCACCATCCGCCGAGGAGTAATTCTTTGCGATCTTCTTTTGTTTTTGCAGATCCCCACAGAGTCAAACGTTTTTCGGTAATGAGATCCGAGACGGCAATCACAATGAGCAGCGCAAGAACGCCCACAAAGGAGCGCAGCGCGGTGAACAGAATCGGTTCGACCAATGCCACGCCGCTGCTTTGTGCGGAAAAAGCGAATCCCCACAAAATCGTGGCAATGATCATTGCAGTGGAACCCCAGAATTTTTTCATGAGAGTGCTATCCTGAATTATGAAATCAATTTTTTCGTTGCGGCAGAACGGCTTGTTTGACGGCCTCATCACCATATTTTTCTTTGAAGGAGTAAATGACCGTTTTCAATTTCAACACCTGGCAGAATCCGATAAGGATACAGGGCAGGAGCATGACAAAATAAAGTTTATAGATCACAAGCTGTTCTGTCGCGCCGGGAAAAAGTTTCTGTACATGAGGGAGAACAAAAGTGACCAGATATTGTGCCAGCTTCAGCAGTCCGCTTGCCAGAAGCATCCCGCCGATCCCGGCACAGAATCCGCGCAGCACATTGATCAATACGGCGGAAATGACCTGCTGTTCTTTGGGGACGGTCATAAGGAAATATCCCTGTATCGCATTTTCCGCCATGACGACGCCGCTTCCATAGATTGCAAAAAGGATCAACGCCAGCGGAATGATCCACCCCAATCCGGAGAATGGAGCAATGACCCAGCATGCTGCCATGACAATATGCGCAAGATAGCCCAGAATAAGCAGATAACGTGGACCTTTTTTTGCGGCGATCTTCCCGGTGAGATAGGAGACGGAGAAACAGGCAATAAATTGTGTGGAGGAGAAAAAGAGGGATTGTGTATTGGTAAAACCGTATCCTTTCTTGATCATCAGAATGGAAACGGGGAGGATCGTGACGATGAGCATAGTAGCCCAGAATCCGGCAAACAACTGTTGGACGATGATCGGATTTTTCAAACTCAGCTTTAATTCCGGCAAGATTTTTTTTCTTGCGGACTCCTGGAGAGTTGTTGTTTCCCGAACCCCACGCATCAAACTGGACGCAGTGACACCGAGTGCAGCTCCGACGACGATCACACCGCACAAAACGTACAGAGAATCATGAAAATGCAAGGTCAGACTGACCAGGATCAGAGCGATCACGCCGAAGAGATAGAAGGTCACACCGCACCATGCAATAAATTGCGGACGTTCTTCTGAAGTTGTGACTTCGCCTGTGAGCGGTTGACACAACACCACCCCGGCGGCACGGCTTCCGTAAAAGGTGAAAGAGGAGAGCAGAAGCATACCCCATCCGAGAGGTGGAAACTTGAGGGAAACGATTGCTCCGGCGGCGGCAAGGAGTGCGGCAATATTGCGTGCGACCCAGAAATCCGCCTGACATTGTGCTGCACCGACCTTTCCGGCACGCCAAACGCCGAGAGGCAGCAGGACGAACCCGATATATTGCATTGCACCGAGAATGGTGATCAATGTATCAGGCATCATCATTTTGACTGCCAGCAGAATGATCAACGTTTCCCCGAGACACATATACGAAAAGCCGTTGATACAGTTGAAAATCAACATCCGCTTTTGTGAGATTTTGCGGTCTTCCGCGGACAAAGGGTGATCGATAATCATAAATTACAACTTCCTGTGAAAATTTAATTTTTATGAGGCATATAATTTAAATCCGAAAACAGGAAAGTCAAATTTTTTTACCGGAAAAATACCGATATCCCATAAAATATTTCAAAAGAATATTGATACAAAACTCAATATCCGGATAAGACGCAGGTTTGTTTTACGATTGATCCGTGGTTCTTCATATTGAAGACGTTTGAAATTGCCTCTGCTGATTGATTTTTCAGAATAAAAAAAGCCTGTCCGTTTCAATGGCATATGGAAACGGACAGGGCTGTTTGTCAAGGCAAAATCAAAGAAAAATCATTTCATCTTCTCTTTTTTCACAAAATTGATAAATGCCTGTTCCAATTCTTTCGCTTCTTTCAGGAGAGCAATACTTTTTGCAGCGTCATCAACGGCTTTTCCATCGAAGAGTAATTTATCTTCCAATTTAAGAAGGGAGAGAGAGGCATCATCCACCCGTTTGATCAACTTGTCCAGTTCCGGTGTTTTGCATTTACGCAAGGAGAAACGTTTCCGGTTGACGATATCGAAGTTGAAAATATCCTGATGATGATCCCGGATCATTGTAAACGTATTCTGCAGAGAACGTCTTGCGGAAGCCGCATTGTCCCGAACCTGTTTGTATGCGGGGACAGAATCCAGAGTCTTTTTCCATATTTTCTGTGCATTGGCAAGAGCCTGTAACGCCTTGTTCCCGTTTTCTGCTTTGACCTGATTGCAGAGTTCGGCAATGGCATTTTGCAGCGCAGAGGTATCGACTCCGTTTACCGTCAGGGCTTTTGCATCGATCTTCAGAATTTCGATTTCCTGTTTCGCTCTGCCGGTTTTGACCTGATTGACGGCGTTTTCCGCACCGGCTTTACTGCCGTAAAACCAGATATGACCATCGCCCGGAGCCAAAGTGAATTTCTTATTGACAGCACCCTGTTCCAATTTCAGATCGGCAGAGAAGAGATCGACCAGATATTTGCTGCGGTCATTTTTCTTATTCATGCGGAGAACAGAACTTTCCGCCTTTTTGATGTTGTTATTGTAAACGCAGAGCAGATAATCATTGCTGTTCTGTAATTTACGCAGTCCGAGGCGGATCGCCGGGCCGGTATAATTACTTTTTGCCGTGCCGATAAAGGAACTTTCCAACGGCATGGAATCCTGAATATCAGCCTTGATCAACAGTTTTTCCAACGGCATGAATTTTTTTCCTGCTTCCACGCGGGCAGTCCAGGCGGGAGTGTAGAATCCGAACGAGTTGATGGCAGAGTCACTGTAACTGCCTTTGCCGTCACGCCAGACTGCTTTCCCCGGATTGGCATGGTACATGATCCCTTTTGCACCACCGGCGATGGAAGCCCAAATCATCAGAAGGGATTCCGCTTTATCCGGCAGACGCCATTGTACCGTGGCCTTGATTCCGGATAATCCGCCGAATGCCTGGAGCATGATCCATACGGGTTTTTTATGACCGCCGATGGCAATGGTTTTCCGAATCAGTTCATCCACATAGCCGAAATTGCTGTTGCCTTTATTGGAGCCGTGGGCACCGTAAGCATCGCCGTACATGACGGAGTGATAGGGAATATAGATCCCCGCAGAAAGATTGAAAATGGGAGAGATGGGAGTAGAACCGGCGACTTCATCCGCCCAGAATTTATTCCCGACAACAACCCGGTTCAGCCAGCGGGGCAGGGGTTCGTCAGAAGTATCATACAGAATGATCTGATCGGAATATTCCTTTGTGATTTTTTTGATGGTATCCAGATCCATGCCGCGGCGTTTGATGTCCTTGCGTACATCTTCTGCTGTTCTAAATTCAGTTCCTTTGGGGAGAAAATGGTACAATTCACATTTTGCGATAACATGGAAGTTATATTCCCGGAGGAGCTCTGCGACTGCAACCTTACCGGTTTTATTAAATTCATGAAAGACGCGCGGCGGCCAGAAATAACTGCCGGATGTGACTGCATTCATATAGGCACGGCGGTAATTGACTGCCAGACGACGGTAGGAATTCATCTCCGGACCAAGCACATAGTTCCCCAGGTTGGCGCGACCCCAATTATAATCGCCGAAGGGGAATACCTGCGGGATCTTGACATGACTGAAATCGGGGATATCCGGTTTTTTCAATGTTTCATTGTAAATCATTTTATTGATTTTTACAGTACCGGCGGCAGTGGAAAATTCCATCCGGTCAATAATGCTGTTGATCCATTGCAGCGTGGTTTCTCCGGCTTTGGAGGCTTTTGTGATACGGACATCATTTTTAACATAACCTCTTGCCGTCACAGCCGGTACGGTGCTGCCTGCCAATGGGGTGAGCGACATCTGATAATTGAATCCGGTATTCAACCGGGGGACATCCAATCCGATGGCAAGATCTCCGATCACGGCAACGACGGGCAGAGTATTTTCCACATATTCCAAATCGTACCGGATCGTCCGTGTTTCGCCTTTTTTCAAGACGGACGGATTGAAATAGAATTCCTGACCATACATTTTGGTATTATACCAGTTATTGCCCCGTTTGACATCGTTGGGAGCAAAGCGGACAATGACCCCGTTTTTATGTGTCGGGTGGATCATGGCGGACCAGGAACCGTAAACTTGACATCTGGCGTTGGGGGTGTTGTCACTGCTGCCATCAATCGTCTGCACCGTTCCGCTTTCCGTCTGGAAAGAAAGATATTGTCCTTTCGACGGGAATACATTTTGCGCACGAAAAGAGAATTTCTGATCTTTTGCGCTCAAACTTTTGAATTGGAGTTCCACAAAAAGCCGTTTCCCGGTCAAACGGTACTGTTTGGTCACATCCAGATATATACCGTGCCGATCATTTTTCACAACGGTGGAAAGCACAGCTTTTTCCGGAGAAGAAGATTTTACCTGATAGTTCAGGAGCCGCAAAAGACCGGGGTAGGCTCCTTCCGGCAGAATATCCACACAAATCCCGTGCTTATGAACGATTTCCCGTCCAGCTTTTGCCGATTTCAGAGAGGAGACATAACCGCCTTGTTCCGGGGATACAGTAACGGTCAATTGATCATTTTTCAATATCACTGGCGCGGCGAAGGCTGCGAACGGCAATATTGCGCACAACAAAGAGAGAAGTTTTTTTGACATGTTTAATTTTTTCCTTTTATCATTACCGGTTCCCATCCGCGGAGAGCCGGGAGTTCCAATTCAATTTCATGTTCCGAGGCAGAAAGCACTTTTGCTTTGACCGGAGTTTTATCGAAGTAAAGCAGTTCCCATTCACGGAAGGCGGGACGGCGTATTTTTAAGCGCAGAATCGGTGTTTTTCCGATACTGGTGTTGATCAGAAATGCCGCCGCTGTTCTACCGTCCTTTGTCATCCGGCTCATGGGGGCAACGGCGAATCCGCCGGGTTCCAGACGGATACTCAATCCACCGTTTAGGGTGCTGTCCACGGCATCCAGAATTGCTTTGCGGCGGTATCCGGTCCAATCGGAGAAACGCTGAATGACGATCATCTTGCCGTTGCGATCCGTGGGGATGATACAAGTCCCGCAAGCGCCTGGCATAGTGGAAAGTGTGCTGAGCGGCTTGACGGTATTGTCAACCGGCTGCATTGCCAGAGTAACGTTTAATGCGGACTTCCCATCGAACAGTTCAGCCGTTCCGACTGCGGGAATGATGCAATTGACTTTCTGCAGGAATTTTGTTTTCGGGAATCGGTTTTGCAAATCCCGGAACGATTTGACATCGATCAGTGTTGTCCGGCTGGAAAGAAATTGCAGATCGGCAGCGGTCAATTCCCGAACTGTCCGTTCACTGAGTGCATAAACTTCCGGCTCGGCTTCCGGCACCCCCATGGGGATTGCATTTTCCCAAAGCGGAGTTTCCTGCGGTTCGATGGTGTGAACCCAGTCATTTGCCAATGAATTTTGTAAATCATTGCCGCGATAGAATGCGATTCCGCCGATGGAACTGCCTTTTACAGTATCCCGGATTGTTTCAAAATATGGGCGGAATTCTGCAACGGTTTGCATATAGAAATGACTGTTTTCCGGTGATTCCCGGTTTGCGGCATCATGCCAGTACAATGCCAGAGAGTCGGCACCGGCAAAAAGCATCATGGCACATTCGATCATCTCTGCTTCCGGCGTTTTCAACATGGAAATGTGCGGGTAATTTTCTGCTTCGTAACAAATCTGCCGGACAAAGCCGTATTTGATACAACGGGAACTTTCCCGGGCAATATCAATTGCTTTCTTCAACATTTCACGGGGGCGGCTGTCACTGTAAAATCCACCGCCCGGGCGGATCCCGACTTCTCCGGATTTGCCTGCCATTGTCTGTAAGAGATGCTGATAGTTATAGCCATTATATCTGCCGAATGCCGGATTCGCCTGTCTGCCCAGGCGACATTCCGGGTATACATCATCCACTGCTTTCCGCAGTTGGGCAGCAAGGTCTGCGATCCGGCGGCTGTTATATTCGATCCAGTCATGGCGCATTTGACCATCCGGTTTATTGCCCCAAAAGGCATCCCGCAACATTTCCCGTGTGACATTTCTGCCGGTTTCCCGGTTGAACCGTTCCAGACATCGGGGGCAGAAACAGCCGAA